>CAZALQ010000042.1:5365-5870 GCA_964485605.1 uncultured Oscillospiraceae bacterium | reverse complement strand
TCCAAGGAGGGATCCCAGGTAATCTCTGTGAGAAAGCTCCCTTCCTCCCATCTTGTGCTTTACCCTTAATATCTCTACGGGGTTATCGCTCAAAAAATCATCTTCACCTGCCCAATCAGGAAGGAATACGGCCATTCTTCTTTCCGCCGTATCATACCCTCCGTAAAAGAAATACTTAAGGCCGCTGTACTTTATTTCATTTTGAAGCATCCCCTGAAGTCGCATATCAAGAAAATCCGTATAGCAGATACGGTTTTCCCTTTGGCATTTATCGAACTCATCAAGGGCCTTTGCCAATATGATTTTTTCTTCCTTATCTTCTGTATTCATTCAAAAAGGAGCCGGCATTTAGGCCGGCTTAAAATTATCTGTATCTCCATGGATTTGCAGGACGTGGATCTGTAGGATCCCATCCGCAATCATCTTCTTCGCTTATGTATTCAACCGCTTTTTCAGGTTTTCCTAAAGGACCCGGTGAGGAAGGATCTTCATAGACCTCTACTAT
>CAZALQ010000042.1:0-5346 GCA_964485605.1 uncultured Oscillospiraceae bacterium | reverse complement strand
AGTCGACAGTCTGAAGCCTTATGCAGCCAAGGGATGCATAATCTCCGAGAAGATTGTACTCATCCCTCATAACAGTGTCCGGGCTCTGTGCATAGTAGCATATTGTATGGAACATGTAGCCGTCATAGCGAAGATTGATAGCATACTGTCCCCAGCTGCCGTCTACCATGTAGCACCAGGGCGCTCTCCACTCCATGGAATAGGTATATACGGGAGTTTCATGACCCTCTCTTCCCGTAGAGCAAACCATAGCCTTAACGGGAATGCTGTAGTTTCCGTATTCATCCTGAGTATATACAGTTACGCAGTTAAGGGATCTGTTTACTCTTATCATATATGGATGATTACCGTTTGGATATGAGTATGGATTGATCCATGGAAGCTGCTCTGTCATCTCCTGAGTTATCTGAATGTTGTTTTCAAGGTCAGCCAGTCTCCATACGCCGTCATCACCAAGATACATAACAAGGCAAAGGCTTATGGGGGATCTGTCTGTTCCGTCCCAGCGAATGACATCGTAGTTAAAGGACAGATTGATCATGGCATATCTGTCGCCGACCTCGATAGGTTCGGACATCATAAGGTCGTGGACCTCGGTGTAGTCGTGGTAGCCAAACCATGTCATATCCATGCCGGAAAGTACATCAACAAGTGGAGAACCGCTGATGATATATGCATCAAGATCCCAATATCCGTAGTCGTTGCTCATAAAGAGAGCATATTTATTTGAAAGTTCAGCAGCCTTTTCCCTTATGGTCTGTCTTACATATCCGTCATAATAGTCGGCTGCGAGGTAGGTATCCTCCTCCAGTTTAATGAGAGGAAGGGTCTCGCCGTCTTTTGTGACAGTGATCTGAGATGCATCATATACCCAGTCCACATCCACCTTCTTGTAGGTCTTCATGGAGAATCCATAGTCTTTGAGCTTTTTTAAAGCAGGAATTGTATATTCCTCTGCTGCTGACATATAGTCTATGGTCTGATTCTCAACATTCAATGCGCAGTCATCGGGCATGATGACCTTGTAATGAACAAGGCTCGTAACTTCCTTTGTCTCAAACAGAGCAATTCCCAAAAGTCCTGATTTGGTCTTATTTAAACTTACCTTTGCGACAGGCTTTCCGTTTGATTTAAGCACATAATCGTAGGTACCTTCGGGATTGATAGTAGGTATCATGCTGGACTCAAGCTCAAGGCCTGTCTCTTCCGAAAGTTTTCTTCCCGCCTCATTTACAAGGGTGGCCGCAGAATTCTTTTGATATTCATCGCACTGCTTCCAAACCCAGATAAGTCCGCCTATGATAGCAAAGAGCAAAACAAGAACAAAGATGAGATAAGCTGTTCTTCCTTTGCTCTTCTTAGGCTTACCGGCTTTTGGAGCCTCAGAAGGATCATTTTCTGTTTTTAATTCCTCTTCAGCCTCTTCAACAAAAATAGGAGTGGCATCCGTTATTTCCGGTTCGTCAAAGGAAATGGGAGTTGCGTCTTCTATTCCTTCTGTTTTGTTTTGAAGATTTTGTTCATCCATAATTATCTTTTTCTTACAAGAAATGCGGTCGGCAGTTCTCTTTCTCCGTTTAAGGATGCTGTATTGGAAATAACCTCTCCGTTGTATACAAGGGAACTGCTGTTTCCTCCGTCAAGATTAGCGGCATTTACAGCACCGTACTGCTGCATAACGCCGATCAAATCGTAGTAGCTTGCACCTATGCTGCTCGGCTGCCTTCCGTCTATAACTAACAGAAGCACTGCGCCGTCAGCTCTTTGTCCTATGGCAGTTCTGGGATTTAATCCGCCGCCGTTTCCTACATCAACAGCTTCTCCGTTGACTATGAGGGCAGGACCCCATTCCACAGCGTCCCTTATGCCCCTTTCGATGGCTTCAAATCCTGTCATATATCCTATGACCAGTTTATTGTTGTTATCAAAGCCTATGACCTGATAGGTGTCATACTGGCTTCCGTTCTTCCACTCGCCCTTGGATATAACTATGCCAAGGGGAACTGAACCTCCGCCGAGGCCGTTAATATCGAGGAATCCTCCGCCGTTGATTCCGGCAATTGCATCATCTGCCTTTACCATATCGCTGACTATCATGCCCCATTCGGCTGTATAGTCGGGGATATCATAAACATAGACTCTTGAAGGATCGTTGACTATCATCATCTTTCCGTTGAAGGTAGAACCGTGTACGTCTTCAACTGTGATCGCATCCATATCAAGGGTATCGTCTATTTCAACGAGCTCTGTGTTCGTTTCAAGATCTTCATCCTTTGCCGTATTTTCTTCCATGATCTTAGCAACCTGATCCTTTGAAAGGAACATCCTTGCCAAGGGCTTTGCTGCAGAACTTTGCTGAACGGTTACAACAAAAAGGTCTCTTGCCTCTTCTGACGGACCTCTTTCTATGATATAGATAGCACCTACCAAGAAAATGAGTACGGCAGCTATGAGAGTGAAGAATACTTTAAAAAATCCACCTATGGCCTTAACTGCCTTGCTTTTTTCTTTCCTTTCTTTACTCATATCCCTTTCCCTATTTCATAAATCTCTTGAATGTATCTTTCTTAAATGCTTCCATGTGCTTGTCATGGTATTCCATGCGCTTTCTTGCTATACCTTCGTATACTATGGTTCCCCGCAATGAGTGTAACAAGCCATGAAATCGGGTATGTTGAGAACAGCACATAAAGGTTGTGGTACATAGGCATCTGGAAAACCGTATATATGATAAGAAGTCTTACTCCGCATATTCCCACTACGGAAATGATAGCAGGCGGCGTTGAAGAACCAAGGCCTCTTAAGCATGAAGCGGTTACATCATAAAGCCCGTTAAGGAAGGCAAAACTGCATACAAAGAGAAGCTTGATCTCGCCTGCTGCTATGGCAGCCTCGGAATCCGTAATATATATTCCAAGGAGGGGTTTTCTTAAAAGCATGATGACTGCGGCTGAAATGAGTCCGAAGGATGCAGAATAAAGAAGTGATATCTTTCTTACCTGTTTTACTCTGTCATACTGCTGGGCTCCGTAGTTCTGACCTGCAAAATTAACTGTTGCCTGGGATACACCTGCGAGAAGTACATACTGGAAACCGTTTATGCTCTGAGCTGCAGAGGATCCGGACATAACAGCAGTACCAAAGCTGTTTACTGAGCTTTGGATGATTATATTGGATACGGAGAACATGGACTGCTGAAGTCCTGCAGGAAGACCTATCTTTATGATCTTAAGGCAATCTTCTTTATAGAATTTGACGTATTTGAACTGCAGCTTGCAGCAGTTGGTAAGGCGCGTAAGCTGTCTTACAGTAAGAACGCCGGAAAGAACTGTAGTAAGAGCTGTAGCAAGAGCAACGCCTGCAATATTAAGGTCAAATACTACTACGAATATTACGTTGAGAATTACATTGAGAACGCCTGAAATAGAAAGATATATGAGGGGTCTTTTCGTATCTCCGTTTGCCTTAAGTATTGCTGAAGAATAGTTGTATATAAGATTTGCCGGCACCCCTATAAAGGTGATGCGCAAATATGTGACGGAATAATCTATAATCTCGTCCGGAGTTCCCATGGCTGAGAGCATGGGCCTTGCAAAGAAGAAACCTGTTACGGCCACCAAAAGGCCGCAGACAAGGGCTAAGGGAAGGCAGGTATGAACAGCCCTGTTTACCTTCTTCCAGTTATCTTCTCCAAGACCTGTAGATACAACTACGCTTACACCTATGGAAAAGCCCATAAAGAAATTGACGACTAAAGTATTAAGAGGACCGCAGGCTCCTACGGCACCCAGCATATTGCTTCCGCAGAACTTTCCTACTACAACAAGATCTGCAGCATTAAAAAGAAGCTGCAGAAAGCCTGATGCCATAAGCGGAATGGCATATACCAATATGCTGTTGTACAGATTGCCGTTGAGCATATCAACGGTCTTGCTTTGTCTTGCCAATTTATCCTCTTAAATGAAAAAACATTAACAAATTATTTTACCACTATTTTGACACTTGAGCAAAAACAAAATTCACTCTTCGATGATAGTGATCTTCACATTATCAGGAGCAAGGATGGTAAAAGTGCGAAGTCCGGAAAACGGATCCGCCGTATATTCCGATGTCTCGACGCCGCTTTCTTTAAGACTCCTTTTAAGATATTCGGAGTTATTGCATGCGATGGTGACATTTTGCTCACCAAGACCCTTGAAATTAGGGTTGCACCTTACTTCGATTTGGTCGTTGCCCTGCCTTCCGAGCTGGAAGAGGCATGCTGTATATTCATCCTTCTTTTCATAGGTTCCCGAAAGGTGCATTCCCAGCTTATTTACGTAGAAATCAAGCACGGCAAGCTTGTCAGTTCCAAGGACGGTGGATCTTACTACATGTATTCTCTTAAAGAAGGGATAAAGAGCCTTCTTTCTTGCATTCTTTCTCCAAAGCCTGTCTTCCTTTAATTTTGTGCGCCAATCGGGATGAGCCAGAACATAGGCAAAGCTCACATAAAGATAGGCACCGATGACTCCTCCTATGACATTGGAAATAAGGTCATCAGCATCGTAAAATCCAAGTTTGGTTATGAGCTGAAGGTTCTCAATCAAAAAGGATACGACGAAACATGCGAGAATGGTTCTTCCCTTCGGACGGCGTCTGAACCAGTCGAAGACATAGGGAAGAAGGTATCCCATGGGGATAAACATGCATATGTTCATATAAACCTGAGCGATGCTTGCAAAACCTCTGATCTCAACATGGGACATGGCAGCCTTAAAGCCTTCGGTAAACATAGTATGGATAAAACCGAAAATTCCCAGGTCTATCTTTATGGATGATGCAAGGTCATGATAAAGGGCAATATGCACCCTGTAATCATCGGAAGCGCTTCTTGAGAAAAAGGCCACATATGCTACGAGAAGAAGATACAGGCCAAAGACTGCAATTAGCAGCCTTTTGCGCAAATGAAGTATCTTATCTGCCTTTGGATTTGAACTCACACCGTCCGAAAGGCTTACGCCTATCTTTTTGCATATGCTGTGGTCAATAAGCGGAAGCATAATGACCATGACTATATTAAGAATAGTTACAAGTATATTTGTCGATAAACTGTTAGGATTAAATGCCATGATAATTCCTGCTTTAACGTTACAAAACAGGCAGCCTAAAGCCACCTTAATATTTTCTCATATTATATCATCCCTCAGCATAGGCTTTCCACCCAGCGAAGGTGAATTTTCTGGTGACATACTCACCCGGCCTATAGAGGCCGGGGCTTCCTGCTCAAGAGAGGCAGCCCTCTCAGGTAAAACAGGCTATCCCCGCGTGCCCCGCGGTTCTAATGATCTCTAAGGCCTTCAGGAT
>CAZALQ010000041.1:0-10134 GCA_964485605.1 uncultured Oscillospiraceae bacterium | reverse complement strand
TCATCTTTCCTTCAGCGAAGTTTATGCGGTGATCAATATAATTAAATCTGCTACCACTAAAAAAGCCCGCTTCCATGGATATACCGCCCATGAAGCGGGCTTTTTTACAAAACACCTGTACATATCAGTCAGCGTGAGCCATGCTCAACCGAGAATAGCTCATTTATAGCTGTGGAGTCCAGACAGAAGCGTATTTACACCTATATATGTAAAGAGTACACAAACAAATCCAACAGCTGCAAATATTGCTGCGCTCCTTCCCGTCATACCTTTGCGCACCCTGAGGTGAAGGAATATGGCATATATGATCCAAGTGATGAGACTCCAGGTCTCCTTGGGATCCCAGCTCCAATAGCTGCCCCATGCTTTGTTTGCCCATATGGCTCCTGTGATCATGCATAAGGTCAGGAAGAGAAAACCGAGAGCTACTGCTCTGTAAATGATGAGATCAAGGGTCTTCTCATCCGGAATAGATGATGCCACCTTCCCCTTAGCCTTGCCCTTGAGAAGGAAGGCAAGAGCCACACCAAAAGCAACTCCAAAGGCGCCATAAGCTATGATAGCTGTTGCCACATGAAATCCAAGCCAGTTGCTTTGAAGAGCAGGCATCAGATTGTGGATTTCCTTTGACTGCATAGATGCATATCCTATGACAAGAAAAATAACAGGAGCAACAAAGGTACCCAAAGCATCAAATTTAAACTTTTTTACGAAAATCAGAAAAACTAAAGCGATGCCCCAGGAGAAAGCAGACGCAAATTCATATTGATTGGTAAGAGGAAGTCTTCCTGCCGCAATGCCTCTGGAGACAATGGATACAGTATGGACCAAAAGTCCTGTTCCCATGACATAAAAAGCTGCCTTTGAAGCCCAATCTTTTTTAACCGCCATATATACAAAATAAAGCAGTGTGCTGAGGAAATAAACTGCAAGAGAGACCATAAAGGTGATACTTTCAAGATTATTCATTTTCTTTTCTCCTATTTTGCTCCCAAGGCTTCACATAAAGGGAAAGGAACAGTCCAACGACCACAACAAGGGCAGAAATGCCTACAAAGGGTGCCATGGGATCCTTCTTTGCGACTATCAGAGTATACTCGGTCGGATCGTAAAGTACAAAACTGTAATTATGCACGATTATGGGCTCATCCATTACGGCAAGGTCTATATTTACAAGTTGACCGCTATAATAAATTCCGTAAAGACTCCTTGGATTATTAAGAAGCGGAGTTTTGGTGCGGAACCCTTCCGCAGTATCCTCAAAATCAGGGTAAAAAGCCTGTAAGAAAAGGACCAAAGATGGCATATCATCGGGGAAAGTATATTCCCCTGTACAGATGAGATCGGTCTTTACATATTCTCCGTTTTTGTATATATCCACATAGTTGGCCCATCCCATGCTGTCCTGGTAAAAATTATATCCAAAAGCTTTAAAGGGATTATTTACAGAAGCAGTACCGCTTTTTTCTTCACCTTTCTCATTGGAAATGGTAAGGCCTGCTATGTACTGTTCCACCGTAAAGTCTTCACGAAGATTCACCTTAAAGCTATCTATATCTATGGTAAGTCCTGTGTTTCCAAGGGGCTGACTGCTGCCGGCAATACCGTATACCACTTCTTCCGATGCAGTCATCTGTCCAGCTATAAAGGTGATAATGAGGAGCAATATTCCGAGATGAGTGATCCAGCTTCCCCATATACCTATGTTTTTGTTTTTTTCCCAGGCCTTAAGAACGCTTCCTATCCTGGATACACTGCACAATATCAAATTGAGACAAAGAAGCCCTGCAATTCCAAGGAACCAGCCCGCAGTGAATACATGATCCATACCAAGACCTATGATGAGACCACCCTTTGAAGCCCCGTAAGCTTCCATGTAGTAATTGACGGTCTGTCCCTGGGGAATGATGCTGCCAAAAATGCACGCCGTTATAATTATTCCAAGCAAAATAAAACTAAACGGCATGCCCTTTAGAAATTTAAACATTTTTCCGGGCACACCGTCGTATTGCAGTTTTTTTCTATTTTCTATACCCTGTCCTGCCATTTAGTCTGTAAATGCTACAGCAAAGTCCTATTGTGTAATATGCTACTGAAGGAGTTCAAGAGCATCGTTCGCCATATTCTCGGCTTTGTTTAAACACTCCAGGGAAAGCTGACTGTTGTGAGCGCCCTCGCTGTTTTCAACATAAACGAAATCCCAATAGAACTGTGCTTCCCTTGTAAGAGATCTTACCTGATCCAATATCTCTGCAGAGATTTTTCCTTCTGATGCTGCTATCTTTTCATGAAGCTCTACCAGCACAGCGCTGACCTTGCTTTCCTTTTCTGTAACCTCTTTTTGGATTGAGTTAACCATAGCGGCAAGATCACTGTGGCACTGACTGCATGTGGATGAGATGAGTTCCTGATTATCCAATGGGCTGGAAAGGTAGTGGTTTGCGTAGGGATCTCCCTTCTTGTTATATGCAACACCCATATGACAGTCTGCACAGTTATATGTACCCTTGTGTACGCTTCCTTCTCCGTAATATGTCTCAAATTCGGGATGTTGAGCCTTGATCACTCTTACACCTGATACAGTATTCGTGAAGTCCGCAAAATCTTGATTGTTGTAGTATTCCAATATTGCAGACGGACTGATCTGTTCAAGGTTTTCGTAAGGTACAGTAGTTGCGCTGGTCTGAGGATCGAAATAGTACTCTATATGGCATTGTGCGCAGCTGGCAGAGGCACTGTCAAGCGCGCCTGCAGCCACTTCATCGCCTATGGCTTCCACCATGTAGTCGTGAGTCAGCACCATTGTGCCTGGTGTATTTCCATGGCATGTATAGCAGCTTACCGATTCACCCATCTTGGAATAGACTTCATCAAAGCTTAGTGAATAAGCTTCCTTTCCCATAGCCCGTAAAATCCGGAGTCTTGCATGTAAGGCAGTTTGCCAGCTTGTGAGGACGGGTAGTCTCGGCTATATCTTCAAGTGTATAGGTATGACCTATGGCCTCTGTATAGTCATAAGCAAAACCGTAACCTGCATAAAGGGTTTTGATATCAGGATCAGCTTCTACATAAGAGATCCTTTTTCCGCCGTGACCTGTATTGCCGGAATTTGCTTCCCAGCTTGCATATATATCCTTGTAATAGGAAGACCATTCTGCTGCTGATACGACTCCGTATGCCCTTTCTGTCTTAACATCGGGCACTGCAGGAACTTCGATTTCAGAGATGCTTGAGACTTTTTTGCTGTCAAACATCATTTCACGGGCTGTATCTCTGAGACTTAGGACAAGGACGACTAAAAGTACCGCACCTGTAATATACATCAATATATCCCGTTTTTTGTTTCTCATAACTTACCTCACACTATTTGTCCAAGGGACATTATTCAGCACTATGAGAATACCATTATTTGCGCTTTTATTCAATAACATATGTTATTAAATTAATACTATCGTACATTTACTTTTCATCTTTTTTAAATAAAACCTTTCGTCTTGGCATATCCTTAATTCACCACTAAAAAGGAGCCTGAGCGGCTCCTTTTATGAAAAATATTCTAGTATCGCTATTAAGCGATGTACAGTTCATTTCCTGCATCTACTGTGATCTTTGTTCCGAGTTCAAGATCGTGAGAAAGCATATATCTTGCAACCATGGTCTCAAGGTGATTCTGAATGAATCTCTTGATAGGTCTTGCTCCATAGAGAGGATCGTAACTTGAATCTATAATAAAGTCTTTTGCTTTTTCAGTAAGCTCAAGTTCAAGACCCTGAGACTTTACTCTTTCCTTAAGACTCTTAAGCTGAAGGTCTGTAATACTCCTCATGTCAGTCCTTGTAAGAGGCTTAAAGCATATTATCTCATCGAGCCTGTTCAAAAACTCCGGCTTAAAGCTCGACTTAAGAAGTGCATCTACATTCTTTCTTGCTTCTTCTGATATCTCACCGTCTTCCTTGATCCCGTCAAGGAGGTAGCTTGAGCCAAGGTTAGATGTCATGATTATGATAGTATTCTTAAAGTCTACTGTCCTTCCCTGGGAGTCTGTGACCCTGCCGTCATCGAGGATCTGAAGGAGTATATTGAATACATCAGGATGAGCCTTTTCTATCTCATCAAAAAGTACAACTGAATAGGGCTTTCTCCTTACCGCTTCTGTAAGCTGACCGCCTTCATCATATCCTACATACCCCGGAGGCGCTCCTATGAGCCTTGATACAGAGAACTTTTCCATGTACTCAGACATATCGATCCTGACTATATTCTTTTCGTCATCAAATAGGTTTTCAGCAAGGGCCTTTGCAAGCTCTGTCTTTCCTACGCCCGTAGGACCGAGGAACATGAAGGACCCTATTGGTCTGCCCGGATCTGCGATGCCTGCCCTGCTTCTAAGGATTGCATCTGATACCTTTTGAACTGCTTCATCCTGGCCGACGACTCTTTCATGGAGCTGATCTGAAAGGTGAAGGACTTTCTCTCTTTCACCTTCCATGAGCTTGGATACAGGAATGCCCGTCCATCTTGATACTATCTGGGAGATAGCCTCCTCATCTACAGTATCTCTGACCATGGAATCTTCGCCTTTGCCCTGGACCGTGGCGGTGAGCTCGGAGAGCTTCTCTTCAAGCTTTGGCAGGTCTCCGTAACGAAGCTTTGATGCTTTTTCGTAATCGAAATTTCTTTGCGCATCCTCGATCTGAGCATGTATATCCTCTATCTGAGACTTTACTGTCTGTATATCGCCTACTGACGATTTTTCCTTATCCCATCTTGCTTTCTTTTCGTTGAAGCTGTCCTTAAGCTCTGCAAGCTCAGACTGAAGTTTTTCAAGCCTTTCCTTTGAAAGAGTATCGGTCTCTTTCTTAAGAGCTACTTCTTCTATCTCCATCTGCATGATCTTTCTGTTCATAAGATCAAGGTCTTCAGGCATGGAATCTATATCAGTCCTAAGCGCTGCGCAAGCCTCATCCACAAGGTCTATTGCCTTATCAGGAAGGAACCTGTCGGTTATATATCTGTTTGAAAGCTCTGCTGCTGCAACAAGCGCATTATCGTGAATACGCACGCCGTGGAAGACTTCATATCTGTCCTTAAGACCTCTTAATATGGATATGGTCTCTTCGACTCCCGGTTCATCTACCATGACAGGTTGGAACCTTCTCTCAAGAGCAGCATCTGTCTCTATATATTTTCTGTATTCATCTAAGGTAGTAGCTCCTATGCAGTGAAGCTCTCCTCTTGCAAGCATTGGCTTAAGAAGGTTCCCTGCATCCATGGATCCTTCTGTTCTTCCTGCGCCTACTACTGTGTGAAGCTCATCTATAAAGAGAATGATTCTTCCGTCAGATTTTTTGATCTCATTTAATACTGCTTTGAGTCTTTCCTCAAACTCTCCTCTGAATTTAGCACCTGCGATCAGTGCTCCCATATCAAGAGAAAAGACTGTCTTGTCCTTAAGTCCTTCCGGCACATCGCCGTTCAGTATCCTTTGAGCAAGGCCTTCTGCAATGGCAGTCTTACCAACACCAGGCTCTCCTATGAGTACAGGATTATTCTTTGTCTTTCTAGAAAGTATCCTTATGACATTTCTTATCTCGTCATCTCTTCCGATGACAGGATCCATCTTGTTTTTCCTGGCTCTTTCGACAAGGTCCGTACCATACTTTTGAAGAGCTTCATAGGTCTCTTCAGGATTATCGCTGGTGACCCTGGAACTTTTGACACTTGCCAAGGCGCCGAGGAATGATTCTTCGTTTACATTAAAGGCTCTGAAAATATCCTTTATTGCTCTTGTAGGATGTTTGATGATGGAATGGAATAGATGCTCAACTGAAACATAATCATCATTGAATTGCTGAGCGATCTTTTCGGAATCAGTCAATATCCGATCAAGCTCCGATGTGACATATACCTGGTCTGCAGGTCTTCCCGAGCCGCTGACCTTTGGCATTTTTTCTATCTCATCCTCGACTCTTTCAAGCATTACAGATGGATCTGCACCCATCTTTGACAGAAGATTTGAAACAAGTCCGTTCTCCTGCTTAAGGAGCGCATAAAGAAGATGCTCAGGGGCTACAGCCTGGTTTTGATACTCTATGGCTGTGCTCTGAGCAAGGCTTACTGCTTCTATAGATTTTTGTGTGAATTTGTTTGCGTTCATATATTTAAACCCCCTTTTCAAGAGTTTTCTTAACTACAAGATAAATATATCACCGCTTTTAGCACTCGTCAAGCGAGAGTGCTAACAATCACAAAATGTTCACACTAATATGCTTCCTTTAGGAATTTTACTGTAAAGAGTACTGTATAGTCATTACGATTAAGTGCTTCTTTGTCACCCATTATATTCTCCGGAGGCGCTGCACTAATTCCATCCCGCCCGAAATACATTACGTATACAGGGATCTCATCTTCATAGGATATATAGATCAGTGAACTGCTCGGTATGGACATGACACCTCTTGCGTATTCACCGCTTTTTAGCTTATCCTCAAGAACATCTATGTTCCCTCTTATGGTCCCTTTACCCGATATTATCACCTTGATATCTTCATCACTTAGCTCAGAGATAAAGGCAATTACGCCGCTAACGTTTGAAGAAAAACCTTCAGAGTATACCGAGGCAACTCTTTCCGAGCTTTGAAGCATTCCCTTCTCAAACTCATATTTCCAGATCTCCACCTGTTTCAGACTATCATCTGTTTCATACTTCATCATGGCACAACCGCTGTTTCCCATGATGGTTTCAATTGTCCTCATCTCAGGACTTTCAGGATCATAGGATACAATATAATTGATAGGTTTTGGGCGTCTTTGTTTGCTTATAACAGTACCGGCTGCAACTGCGCCTATGACCAAAAGCACAGTTAAGATAACGGCTAAAGTCTTTAGTTTCTTTCTTTTGGTATTACCATCCTCTGTGACCAAAACTATGTTATCATCAGCCTTTCTTGATATATCCTCACCTAAGATGTCTTCACCTGCTATGAATTCGTTTATGGTTATTCCAAGAGCAGAGCAAAGTTCCGTATATAGTGATACGTCAGGAAGACATACGCCTCTTTCCCATTTTGATACAGATTTATCACTAACTCCAAGTTTTTCAGCGAGTTCCCTTTGAGTAAGATCTAAAGTCTTTCTTTTACCTGCGATATATGATCCAATCCTTTCAAGATCCATTTCAATGCATCCTTTCATTTTACTCAGTAGTTAAATTGTCCGCGGACTTTGGCAATATACTAAACAAAAAAAGAGGTGCTTAACACCCCTTCAAAGTAGAATTATCCAATATCTTATCTTTTCAGTTCTATGAGCGTATAGAGTTTGTCACCCTCTACTATAGCAAAGATGTATCCGTCTTCTGTCTTTGTTCTTCTGATGACTGCATTCTGTCCATATTTAAGACCTGCTCTAAAGACTATCCTATAGCAGCTAAAATCATCTGCCATGAAATCATCTAAAGGCAGTGCTTCAAGGGCATAATCAAGATACTTTGTATTGTGTACATGACCATTGAAATCTATGTCTGTTTTCCTCATGATAAGAGGCATTTCGCACTCCCAAGTATCGGGTGCATGCATCCTTGGGGCATCACCGTCAAACTGCGTCTCATCTTCAGGCTTGTATGCTTCGATCAGTTCATCGGAAAGCTTGGTCATCTTCATGATCCTGGTATCTACAAGGGCAAACTTTGCGCTCTCCATAAAGAGCTGCTCTCCTGACTCGGACTTTACGTCATATTCTCTATATGTACTGCCCGCTTCTGCCTTTCCTCTTGACCATGTCCTGATGCATAGCTTTTCACCGGTCTTTGGTCTTCTTTTTACTTCTACTCTTAAGTCGACCATCATCCATGCTATATGACCGTGCTTTAAGTTGTCATTTACGCTGAGTGAGTGATGGGTACCCACTGTTTCTGTGATATGGAGCATTGCTTCATATCCAAGATTGCCTTTAGCTGTATAATCGACGAGCCTTGGCTCTACTGTTTCGCTGTAATACATATAATGATTCCTTATCAGATTTTCTTAAAATTGCTACATATGATTTTCTAGGTATATTAACACCCGAAAGGGTACAAAATCAATGCAAATATCGTTATTTACACCTTATCGGGTATATTGCACAATAACGCCCCATCAATTACCCCCGATAGGGTATAATGATATTTCTTTTTGAGATCACTACAAGCTGAGCAGCACCGTTACTCTCTCTTGGATGATCTTTTCCAAAGCTTTAAGCCTCCATGTAGGAAGGTTGCAAAGATCACTTTCCGTAAATTTGAAGTTTATAAGCTTCCTTAGCTGCTCCTTTTGCTTTGGGCCCATCACCATTTTTGCTACGTCATAAAATGGCATGTTGTACGGGTTGCTTCTTTTGGCTATGTAATCATCTATATCATCAAAATCTGATTTCATTGCATAACAAAGAAGGCTGTTGCCATTATCAAAGATCGGTGCCGGAGCCACGATCTTTCCTGTTCGGTTATATCTTAAAAGGCCGAAATTACCGAAATGCCTATCCTCATTGAGTACAACAGTATCAAACACCAGCATACTGCACAGTTGATCATAGAATGGCGTCCCCAGTTTTTTGTAATAATCAAGGCACGCTTTGATACCTCCGGTGCGTACTATCCTTCCGATAGGTATGTATGAAAGGTCTTTGTCTGTAAACAATTTGCATTTTGATGCTAAAATGCCCTTCCAGTTTTCAAGTTCATAACGGACTGCGTTAAGGCCCATCTTCTCTGCCACCTGGCAGGCGTAAAATTCACTGTAAGGTTCGTTCCCTGCATTTGCAAAGTCTTCAGTGCCACCTTTGTACAGCCATATGCCCTTGTCTCCTTTAAAACGCCAAGCTTTTCTCAGCATACCTCCGGTTGTAAGTTCCGGGGATGAATCAAGCCCTCTTACCTTTCGATTGATCCCTGTATATGCAACTAATGATAATATGTTTGAAAAATCATTGTCATAAAGATCATAGTCATCAAACTTTCCGGGAAAACCCTGAGGCACGACCCAATAAGAATCGTTTAAAGACAATGCTTTTCCGACATCGGTGAGTCCTTTAAGATCATTGACATCCAGCCCAAGAGATGTAAGTATTTCGTGGGCAAAAGCCCTGTTTTTAGGTATTGATCTGTGTTCAAGCCATCTGACTATACCATCGTCTGTTAGTTCCAGGTCTAAAGGAAACAGCTCTTTCTTCCCCTCATTTACCTCTTCAATGGATGCTGTGAGCCCTATATCTCTTTTGAGTGTAAAAGTTACAAGTTCTTCATCAAAGAGCCTGAGACTGTAGCGAAAAGATTCCGCATGATATTCCCCGGCTTCCTCCATAAGCACATTGGGACTTCTGTCAAGAGCATCAGCGATACTATAATAAAGATCAAGAGAGATGTTCTGTTCTCCGCTCTCAACTCTGGATATCCCTGATTTAGTAGTCCCTATGATATTTGCCAGCTCTTCCTGGGTCATACCTTTTTGCTTTCTGTATACGGACAGTATCTCAGTTGCTTTTTTCCTGTTTTCTATTGCTTTCTCATTCTTTTTCATAATTAGTAGATCCCTTTCTCGCCCTTTTCAGTTCACATATATGATAATATGAGATCTATTCTAAGTCAATATTTTTGTTCACATATATGCTAATTTCACTATATTTCCTCCTTGGAATGTGTCAATGCTACGATGCTTTCCACAAAAAAGACGGCTCAATGGCCGCCACTTGGATCATATACTACATTATATCTTCCATCATAATTACAAGTTTTGAATCTAGAGCATCTGCTATCCTTGAAAGAGTACTAACAGATGGATTGGATACACCTCTTTCTATCTTCGATATATCAGATTGATCTATAATCCGAATTCTTTTGCAACGCTCGGAGCTCCTTTTGTAAGTTTTTTTATGCTTAGATCTTGTGCTTTATCATTTGCAAGCCTTAGATTGTTTTCTGATGACAGAAGATCTGCTTTTGTCTTCTCAAGAGCCTTTATGGTCTTATCTATATCATCGATAGCATCTTTGAACTTTCTCGATGCAAGCTCATAATTCCTGCCGAATGCCTGCTGAAAATCCTTCATATTGCTCTCGAATTTCGCATAGTCCATATTCTGAGCTTGAATGACTTGAAGT
>CAZALQ010000040.1:0-10477 GCA_964485605.1 uncultured Oscillospiraceae bacterium | reverse complement strand
ATTAACGATATGGTTGATGTGTGCAGAAATAACCATTTAAAGAGGATGATGAACGGCATATGCGATGCTATGACGGGATCAATATATCTTGATATACTAATGCATATAGGAAGAGTTGCAGACATGTGTTCCAACATTGCCATACATACCCTTGTAAGACATAATCCGGGAGTTGAAAATTATGAACATATCTATATGGCATCTCTTCACCGCGGTGATAATGAGGAATACAATAAGACCTTAACCACGCTTGAAGAAAAGTATCTTGCAGCCTTGAGCTGAACAGAGCATATTTAGGCATTCTAAAACCCGGTCTTTTGACCGGGTTTTTCTTAAATTATAGTGGATACTATTTTGTTAATAGCTCTGCAATTTGAACTGCATTTGTTGCAGCTCCTTTTCTTATTTGATCTCCGCAGCACCAAAGAGCAATTCCGCCGTTTGTAAGGTCTTCTCTTACTCTTCCTACATAAACAAGATCTTGATCCGTTGTAAGGAGAGGTGTTGGGAATTCATCATTTACAGCATCATCAAGAAGCACAGCTCCCGGGGCTTGGGCAATTGCCTTTCTTGATTCTTCTACAGAGATCTTATCTTCTGTTAAAAGGTTTATGCTTATTGAGTGGCTTCTAAAGACAGGTACTCTTGACTAATGTTTTGAGGATCTTGTTGATTAACTATGAAGGATTTTTCTGCCTTCATTTTGAAGCTTCATCTCTTCCTTTGAATAACCGTTTTCAGTGATATCTCCGATTTTTGGAATAAGGTTAAAGGCAATTTGCTTTGAGAAAGCTTTTACCTTAAGCTCCTCGCCCTTTGAATAGCTTGCGATTTGTTCTTCAAGTTCCAATAGACCGTTTTTTCCTGCTCCTGATACCGCCTGATAGGAGGATGCTGTCATAGTTTTTATGGGGCTTATCTTAGCAATGCCTCCTATGGCAATCATCGCTATTATGGTAACGCAGTTTGGATTTGCGATGATGCCCTTATTCTTATATGCATCTTGTCCGTTTATTTCGGGAACAACCAAGGGAACATCTTCATCAAGTCTGAAGGCGCTGGAGTTGTCAATAAAGACGGCACCGGCCTTTTTAATGGCAGGAGCAAATCTTTTTGCAACATCATTTTCTGCAGCACCGAGAACTATATCCATGCCTTCAAATGAATTCTCAGATGCTTCTTCATAAATATATTCTTTTCCTTGATAGACACAGGGTTTCCCTGCGCTTCCGGGACCTGAGAGCAGTTTAAGCTCATCAATGGGGAAATTTCTTTCTGCCATTACTTTAAGCATTTCTCTTCCCACAAGGCCGCTGGCTCCGAGTACTGCTACCTTCATAATTTTGCTCCTTCTTAATTGTTTTAATTATTGCCTCTTTTGGTAAAGCTGTCATAAAGAACCTGAACAGTTCTGTCGCAATCTTCATCAGCAACGCCGATGAGGATATTAAGTTCTCTGGCTCCCTGTGATATGAGCCTGATATTGATATTATTTTCTCCCAAGGCTCCGAAGATTAGACCTGAAATACCGGATCTGAATACCATCCTTCTTGATACGCAGGCTATCATTGAAATGCCTTCGGAAATCTTTACGCTGCCGCCTGTGACTTTTTCGATCTCGGCAGCTATAGAATACACGGACTGTTTGTTTACTCCCTTTTCAAGAATAATGGAGAAAACATCGAGTCCGGAGTTTACCTGTTCTATCTTTATATCCTTTGATACGAGCAGCTGCATTACAGCGCTTATTGCATCAAGGCTTAAATTGTCTTTTCTTACATCGATGATGGTAAAGTGTTTCTTTCCGGTGATACCGGTAATGTAGAACTTATCATCCTTTAAATCGTCATTTTCAAAGCTTTCATCGATGAGAGTTCCGGGGGCATCCGGATTGTTTGTATCTTTAATATTGACAGGTATGCCCGCAACCTTTACAGGATATACGGAGGCTTCATGGAGAACCTTTGCACCCATATATGTGAGCTCTCTGAGTTCGTCGTAGGTGATCTTGGGTATGGGGTAGGGATCCTTTACTATGGACGGGTCTGCCATGAGTATTCCCGGAACGTCAGTCCAGTTTTCATAGACATCGGCATCAAGTGCGGCTGCAAAGATTGCTCCAGTGATGTCGGAACCGCCTCTGCTCATTAAGGCTATATCTCCGTCTTCAAGGCTTCCGAAGAAGCCGGGTACTACGATTTTTCCCTTGCATCTTCCGTATGCGAGCTTTATTGCATTGTAGGTTTTTTCTGTATCTATGCTGCCGTCATAATTTAGGAATACTGTATCCTTAGCATCTATGAATTCGAATCCAAAATATACGGCTGCAATCCTTGCGCAAAGGTATTCACCTCTTGATACAAGGTAGCTTTCGGATGCACCGTTTTTAAGATCCGTTTCAATTTGATTAAAGGCTTCATCAAGATCAAAGTCTATCTTCAGGCCCTCCACTATGCCCCGGTACCTTTCTTTTATGGTGCTGAGCATAGGTTTATAGTCTACGCCGTATTTTATGTGTGCGAAGCAAAGGTAGAGAAGGTCGGTTATTTTATTGTCGTCCTTTGACCTTTTTCCGGGTGCGCTTACGACGATGACCTTTCTTCCTTCATCTGCACTTATAATGGATTTGACCTTTGCAAACTGTTTTTCGTCTGCGAGGCTGCTGCCTCCGAATTTGGCTACTTTAAGCATGGTTAAGCCTTTCTATTTCAAGTATATCTGCTGCCACATTGGCTCCTGTCGGACCTTTGCCTGCTCCTGCACCTCTAAAGGCCATAAGACCTGATTTCTTTCCTATATAGTAGAACAGGTTTTCAGGGCCTGACAAATTGTACATGGGGCTTTCAGGGCCAACGCATATAGGTTCTATATTTGCTTCTATTTTTCCTTCTTTATATACTGCTTTGGCAACAAGCCTTATGGCTTTGCCTTCAGCCTTTGCGTTTAAGACAGCATTTTCATTGATACCGGTTATTCCTACAGTCTTAATGTCTTCCGGAATCATTTCTCCTCCAAATGCTATATTACAGGAGATCGCAAGCTTTGCTCTTACATCATACCCCATAACATCAGCCGTCGGATCTGCTTCTGCATATCCAAGTTCCTGTGCTTTTTTGAGGGCGTCATCATAACTTTCGTCGTTAGACTGCATAGCATCAAGTATATAGTTTGTTGTGCCGTTCATGACGCCGCCGACTTCTAATATGTCATCAACTTTTGCAGCTCTTTTTAATGATGCGATCCATGGGATTCCGCCGCCCGCAGTGGCTGAATATTCGAGAATTACTCCATTTGCTTCTGCGAGGGATGTAAGCTCTGTATAGTGATGAGAAAGCATTTGCTTGTTGGCTGTAACAACATGCTTTCCTTTAAGAATAGCTGCTTTTACAAAGTCATAGGCAGGATGTTCTCCTCCCATAAGTTCTGCTACAAGCTCAATAGTTTCGTCGTTAAGAATATCATCAAAATTTGTTGTAAGGCGGTCTGAGATCTCCGGGATGTCTCTTTTATCGAGTATGCGTGCAACATCGATATTAGTATTATTCAGGGCTTCCATGCACCCTGATCCAACAGTTCCGAATCCAAGAATAGCAATTTTCATAGGCGAATTCCTCAGTGTTTTTAGTTGTGAAACATAAAAATTATAGTTATTATATGTTAATTACTCACTTTTTTCAATAATAGCCTTATGATACAATATTATTACTATGAAATATTTAAGTACACGAAATAAAAATAATGTAACAGACAGCCTTCATGCTGTAATAAAGGGATTGGCAGATGATGGGGGTCTTTATGTACCATCTGAAATCCCATCCTCGGGGCTTGGAAAAGATGAGCTTCTTTCTATGAGTTATGACGAGATGGCGGCTCATATTCTCGGTATCCTTTTGCCCGAATACGGTAAGGAAAATATAGATGAGATAGTCTCCGAAGGATATAAAGGGAAATTTGATGTACCTGACAGGGTTGATCTGAAATATGCAGATGACTTTGCTTTTTTGGAACTTTACCATGGTCCTACATCAGCATTTAAGGACATGGCCCTTTGCCTCCTTCCAAGGCTCCTTACAAAGGCAAACAAACTTATAGGAAATCCGGATAAGATCATGATACTTACAGCTACATCCGGCGATACGGGTAAAGCAGCTCTTGAAGCCTTTGCAAATGTACCTGATACGGGTATAACAGTATTTTATCCGGCAGGCGGTGTCTCTGATATCCAAAGACTTCAGATGCAGACACAGGAAGGCTGTAATGTAAAGGTATGCGGCATAGAAGGAAACTTTGATGATGCACAAACAGGTGTTAAAAAAGCATTTGAGAAAGTTCATGTTGATGGCATCGATCTTGGAAGTGCAAACTCTATTAATATAGGGAGATTGACACCTCAGGTAGCTTATTACTTTTATGCATACTCTAAACTGCTGAAAGATAAAAAGATATCCTATGGCGAAGAAGTAGATTTTGTAGTTCCTACAGGTAATTTCGGAGACATTCTTGCAGGCTATATAGCAAAGAAGATGGGTCTTCCTGCAGGCAGGCTTCTTTGTGCATCAAATAAAAACAGAATACTTACAGACTTCTTCGAAACAGGAGTTTATGACAGACGAAGAGATTTTTATCTCACATCCTCTCCGTCTATGGATATCCTTATTTCAAGCAATCTTGAAAGACTTCTTTTCTATGCCTTGAACCAAGATGATAAAAAGCTTTTGGAAATGATGAAAGATCTTTCCGAAAAGGGCTTTTACAAAGCCGGTGATGATGTGATGGATTTCATCAGAAGGGATTTTGATTTTGCATCAGCTGATGATGAAGAGAGTTTCTTTGGAATAAAGAAACTTTGGAACGAGGATGGATATCTGATAGATACTCATACAGCTGTTGCCTATGCATGTGCAAAGAAAAGGGGATGCAAAAAGAATACGGTAATTCTTTCTACTGCAAGCCCGTATAAATTTGCGCCTTCGGTATTAAGAGCATTAGGAGAGGAAGTACCTGCGGATTGTTTCGAGGCCATGAACAGGCTCGAGGAATTAAGCGGAGTAGTGCAGCCCAAGAATCTTAAAGGTTTAAGGAGCAAAGATATTCTTCATAGGGATGTTATAAAAATCGAAGAAATCGAAAACTATGTAATCAATGCTGCCAAAGGCTTGAAATAGGAAGGAATATAGATGATAACGGTAAAGGTACCTGCTACAACTGCAAACTTGGGTCCAGGCTTTGACTGCCTTGGTATGGCCCTTTCCCTTTATAACCGGGTTTCCTTTGAGGAAGAAAGCCTTGGGCTTAAGATAGAAGGCTGCATAGAAAAGTATGCAAATGAAAAGAATTTAGCATACGTGGGCTATGTAAGAACTCTTGAAAGCAAAGGTATTCAAAAACCGAATGGGCTGCATATATGTATTGAAGGGGATGTTCCCATAAGCAGGGGACTTGGCTCTTCTGCGACTTTAATTGTTGCAGGCATAATGGCTGCCAATGAAATACATGATTTAGATCTATCTAAAGAAGATATGCTCCTTATTGCAAACGGCATAGAAGGACATCCTGATAATGTATCACCGGCTATATTCGGCGGCCTTACTGCATCCCTTGTTGCAGATAATAGACCGCTCGTGATGAAATATGATGTATCAGATGAGCTAAGGTTCACTGCTCTTATACCTGACTTTGAAACGTCAACCGAAGAAGCCAGGGCATTGCTTCCTGAAATGATCAAAAGAACTGACGGCGTTTTTACAGCCGGCAGACTTGCCATATTGCTTAAAGCTTTGGAAAATGGCGATGAGGAGGTTCTTCGTTATGCCCTTGACGATAAACTTCATCAGCCTTACAGAAAAGCCTTGATCCCGGGGTTTGATGATATAAGAGAAGCTGCAATAGGCTTTGGCGCAGCAGGTCTTATTATCTCAGGATCAGGAAGTACGCTTCTTGCAGTCGGCGGCAAAGAAAGTTTTAAAGATGATATATCCCTGTATTTAAAAGATATCCCCGGCAATTGGGCAATACTTGATCTTTCTGTAGACAGGAAAGGCGTAACAATCGTGTAAAAAAACAGCTGAAATGCTGTTTTTTTTATTTCAGGCCTTTTTATTTGGGATATAATAAAAGTGAGCATAAAGAGGGTGAATGATTATGAATAACAAGGGATTAAATAAAAGATTCTGGATAGCAATGCTCATTTTCGGACTCATGGGTCAGGTCGCATGGGTCGTTGAGAACATGTATTTTAACGTGTTCATATACAAGATGTTCCATGCCAGCGCCTCGGAGATATCAGCAATGGTTATGGCAAGTGCAGTTATGGCTGCTCTTACGACCATTGTCATGGGTGCTGTGTCTGATAAGGTCGGAAAGAGAAAAGCTTTTATGAGCGCCGGATATATTATCTGGGGCATTTCCATTATTGCTTTCGCATATATAAAAAGCGTAATCATGACTATAGTCATGGACTGTGTTATGACTTTCTTTGGATCTACTGCAAACGATGCTGCATATAACGCATGGCTTACAGACAGAGGGGATAATACCAACAGAGGCAAAATAGAAGGGATCAATTCCATGATGCCTCTTGTTTCTATTCTCATAGTCTTCGGAGGCTTTATGAGCTTTAATTTAGATGAAAGCTCTGCATGGAAGACCATCTATTACATTATTGGAATTGCTACTACACTTATAGGGGTTTTGGGGTGCTTCATAATTGAGGATGCTCCCGGTCTTAAAAAGACGGAGGACTCTTTAGGTGAGACTCTTATATACAGTTTTCGTCCATCAACATTTAAAGCTAATAAAGAGCTTTACAGAGTACTTCTCGGATTCTCTGTTTTCGGAATATCAATACAGATATTTATGCCTTACCTCATAATTTATTATGAAAAGAGTCTTGGCATGAGCAACTACGTGCTCATAATGGCACCGGCCATAATAGTCGCAGCCTTGGTGACTGCATTCTACGGAAAAGTATATGATAATAACGGATTCAGAGCTGCAATTAAGCTTCCTCTTATTATGCTGGCTGTCGGATATATACTTCTCTACAAGACGAAGAGCTATGTTCCCGTATTCATCGGATCCCTTCTTATGATGTCAGGCTATCTTACCGGTATGTCGGTATTCGGGGCTCAGATAAGAGACCTGATTCCTGAAAATAAATCCGGAAGGTTTCAGGGAGTCAGAATTATAGGGCAGGTATTTATCCCGGGCCTTATCGGTCCGGCCATCGGGGCGGCTGTTCTTAAGGATGCGGAAATAATCATAAACGATGACGGTACTACGTCTTTTCTTCCAAATGAAAATATTTGGATAGCAGCTTTATTTGTTGTTGTTCTGCTTGGGGTATTTATCTGTCTTAGAGATAAAAAGATAGACAGGGGTGAAAACCCGGCATAGCCGGTATGGATATATCTTTTTCCTTGAGGAGGTATAGTATGGTCTACTTATTTCCTTCGCTTTTTGCTTTGACAAGCGCTGTGCATCTTTACGACAGTTGGAAAGACAATGCATCGGCCAGAGCAAAGACAAAGCCCTTCTTACTTTTATTCCTTGCGCTTTTTTACATAAGTGCGACAAAGAATCTTAATATTTTCCTGCTTTTGGCCCTTATTACAAGCTGGCTTGGAGATGTTCTTCTCATTCCTAAGGGAAACAAATGGTTCATAATGGGCGGCATCAGCTTTATGGCAGCCCATGTGTTTTTCATACTTCTTTATGCAAGGCATATAAAGCTTGAAAATGCCATATGGCCCATAGTCATTCCCATGACCGTTATTTACTACGGTATAAGCATTTTAGTTATCAGGGATCTTAGGCATACAACGCCCAAGATGATGCAGGCTCCCATGTGCTTTTATCTTCTTTGTAACAGCACCATGAACCTCTTTGCTCTGCTTCAGCTCATGTCCCACAATAACCTGGGAGGATGGCTTACCTTTATTGGTGCAATACTGTTCTTTGTTTCGGATTGCAGTTTGTTTATAGTCAGGTATTCAAACCGTCCGAATATTATATATAAAAAGCATTTTACGGTAATGCTTACTTATCTCTTAGGAGAATTTCTGATAGTTCTTGGTATACTTCAAATTCTCGGTTGATTGCTTAAAAGGGAGGAAATATGAAATACATATTTATTATTAACCCCGTTGCCGGCAGCGGCGAAGGTATTAAAAAAATTAAGGATGCAATTGAAAAGTTCCCTGAAAAGGACCTTTGCGAAATATATATGACAAAGGGTCCTTGTGATGCTACTGAATATGTAAGGAACTGGTTAAGTGAGCATCCGAAAGAAGAAGTCAGATTCATAGCCTGCGGTGGAGACGGAACCATAAGTGAAGTCTTTAACGGGGCAGTTGGAGCAGAAAATGTATCTGTAAGCTGCTATCCTTGCGGGAGCGGAAACGATTTTGTAAAGGTATTCGGAGGACCGCAAGCCTTTGAAGATATCGAAAAGATCCTCCGTGCAAAGGAAAGACCCCTTGATCTGTTAAAGGTTGGAGACAGATACAGCAACAATGTCGTTAATTTCGGATTTGATACAACAGTTGCCATCACCGTCAATGAGGACAGAGCAAAGACCGGACACGGAAGCAAATCATCATATACTAAGGGTATTGTTAAGGCTCTTATAACTAGTATGAAAAACAAGGGCCTTGTCTATGCAGACGGAGAGCTCCTCAATCCTGACGGTGTATTTCTCCTTTGCACAGTAGCCAACGGTCAGTATGTAGGAGGCTCCTTTAAGTGTGCTCCAAGGGCAAGAACCGATGACGGACTCATGGAAGTTTGCCTTGTTAAACCTATTTCAAGGCTTCGCTTTGTAAAGATGATAAATACTTATACAGAGGGCAAACATCTTGATGACCAGAGCTTTAAGGATGTAGTTGTTTACAGGCAGGCAAAAAAGGTTGAAGTCATAGCTCCTGAAGGATTTGCCTATTCCCTTGACGGAGAAATCATACGAGAAAGTCATTTCACCATAGAGATAGTTCCTTCCGCCATAAATCTTGCGGTTCCCGAATAGGAATTTAATGTATTTTGATATATTTTGCGGTAACTTCGTGCATATATATTCGAATTTCGTGATACAATATACAGAATATTTAGATTGGCGTTAAGGATATGGACGAGCATAGGAAAAGAGAAATTTGGTTTAAAATTGCAAGGTTTATAGGGAAGCCCTTTGTATGCCTTAAATATCGCTATAAATACGACAGTTTTAAAGACGTAAAAGGACCTCTTCTTGTTCTTGCAAATCATACGACGGATCTTGATTCGCTGTTTATAGGTATTGCAGCAGGAAAGCAGCTGTATTTTGTAGCGACTGAAAACATTACAAGGATGCCGCGTTTTGGCAAGCTTATAATGAAGATCTTTGCCCCGATCATCCACTATAAAGGGATGCCGGGTATCAGAACTTCCAAAATAATGCTTAGGCATCTTAAGGCAGGGCATTCAGTTGCTGTTTTCCCTGAGGGAAACAGAACCTTTAACGGCGTTACTCTTCCCATGGGCGATGCCAACGGAAAACTTGCCATAGCAAGCGGAGCTACTCTCGTTACATACAGGATCAAGGGCGGATATTTTACAAGCCCCAGATGGCATAAAAAGGACAGAAGGGGAAGAGTCAGAGGAGAACTTGCCGGAGTATATACCCATGAGGAACTGAAAGCTATGGGTGCCGATGAGGTCAACAGGATCATTGCAAGAGATCTTTATGTAGATGCTTACGAAGAACAGAAAAAAGATCCTTGGGCATATACAGGCCCCGATATTGCAGAAAATCTTGAGTCTACAGTTTTCCTTTGCCCTAAATGCGGAAAGATAGGCGGTCTTCATTCACAGGGAAACCGTTTCTTCTGCGACTGCGGCTTTGATGCAATATTCGATGAATACGGATATATCAAGGATAAAGACGGGAACCAATGGACCGTAACTGAACTTGATGTAACGCAAAGGGAATATATAGATGATCTTCAAAAGAATTCAGGAGAAGAAGAACTCTTTGAAGAGGAAGTTTCTGAAGAAACTGTAGACGAAAATCATGACGTCGTAAAGGAAAGAAGGGTAGTCTTAAAGGCTTTTGCCAACGCCTTTGGTGTTGATGACAAAAAGGTGTCTTTTGACGATATTGAGGCAATTGCCATAAATCAGAAGAACCTTCTTATGTTCCATTTAAAGGGAATGAAATCACATTACCAATTTAGAGGACCGCTTTCATTCAGCGCCTTGAAATACCTATATGTATTTAGGGCAGCAAAGGGCAGCTGGAACGGGATTCTTTAATGCATATGATGAGAGGAGAAAATTAAAGATGAAGGTAAGATACAATACCGACGAGGAAATTGTTAAGACCATCAAGGAAGGTCTTGAAAAAACAGGTGGATATTGCCCCTGCAGAAGAGAACGCACAGAGGATACAAAGTGCATGTGCAAGGAATTCAGAGATCAAATCAAGGATCCTGAATTTGAGGGACTC
>CAZALQ010000039.1:0-10676 GCA_964485605.1 uncultured Oscillospiraceae bacterium | reverse complement strand
GAGGCATCAATGCAACCCTTGCCATGCTTTTGTATAAGCCGGTTGTAACTGCTTTAACAAGGGCAAACCTTGTAGCTCCTTCAAGCTCCCAAGGGGGAGGCAAAAAGGCAGGTGTCGCAATTGCATCTGCAGTTCTTTTCGTCAGCTTCGTACTTCTTGCCTTGGTGCTTGCAAAGGTTATATAGAAAAGCTAAAAACAATATATGAAATATATTTCATCCGCTCAACTCTACCAGTGAGCGGATGTTTATGTTAAAATATATTGTTTTGATTTTGCTTGCAAGATTTTCATAATTGCAAATCGAAAGGAAAGTTTAATGGGATTATTCAGCAGCGTTTTCGGGGATTGGAATTCCCGCGAACTCAAAAAAATTGAAAAGATAGCAGATCAGGTCGAATCCTATGACGAGGCAATGCAAAAGCTCTCAGATGATGAGCTTAAGGCAAAAACGCCGGAATTTAAGGAAAGACTTAAAAACGGCGAAACTCTAGATGATATTCTTCCTGAAGCCTTCGCTGTTTGCCGCGAAGCTGCATGGAGAGTACTTGGAATGAAACACTTCCATGTACAGATCATAGGCGGTATAGTTCTTCATCAGGGCAATATAGCTGAAATGAAAACAGGTGAGGGCAAAACTTTGGTTGCAACCCTTCCTGTTTATCTTAATGCTCTTGAAGGCAAAGGCGTTCATGTTGTAACAGTTAACGACTACCTTGCCCAAAGAGACGCCGATTGGATGGGCCGTATCTATAGGTGGCTTGGACTTACTGTAGGCTGCGTTATTCATGATGTCGAAAGCCAAGACAGAAAAGCTGCATATAACGCGGACATCACCTATGGTACAAACAACGAATTCGGTTTTGATTACCTTAGGGATAACATGGCCATCTATGCCGAGCAGCAAATGCAAAGAGAACTTAACTTTGCCATAGTCGACGAGGTCGACTCCATACTCATAGATGAAGCAAGAACTCCTCTTATCATTTCAGGTCAGGGCGAAAAGTCGAATGACCTTTACTACAGCGCAGACAAGTTTGTAAGGACCCTGACAAAAGGAGAGCACATAAAGGACGGAGATCCGCGCTTTGGAGGTGTTGATTATACCACCGGCGACTACACAGTAGATGAGAAGGATAAGACCTGCTCACTTACAGAAGAGGGTATTGCCAAGTGCGAGCGCTACTTTAAGATCGATAACTTCTCAGACCCTGAGAACATGGATATAAACCACCATGTAAATATCGCTCTTAAGGCTCACGCCATAATGAAAAGAGATATCGACTATATTGAAAATGACGGAGAAATAGTAATAGTCGATGAATTTACGGGCCGTCTTATGTTCGGAAGAAGATATTCCGACGGTCTTCACCAGGCAATTGAAGCAAAAGAGGGTATTAAGGTAAGAAACGAAAGCAAGACCCTTGCAACGATTACCCTTCAAAACTACTTCAGAATGTACAAAAAGCTTGCAGGTATGACAGGTACTGCAAAGACTGAGGAAGAGGAATTCAACGAGATTTACAACATGAATGTCGTTGTCATTCCGACTAATAAACCGGTCATCAGAAAGGATCTTGAGGACAGCGTATACGCCAACCAAAAGGCCAAATTCAAAGCAATAGTCGAAGAAATAGTAAGAAGGCATGAGACAGGGCAGCCTGTTTTGGTCGGTACTATTTCCGTTGAAAAATCGGAAATGCTTTCTGAAATGCTGAAGAAAAGAGGCATCCCTCATAACGTCCTTAACGCAAAGCAGCATTTAAGAGAAGCTGAGATCGTAGCTCAGGCAGGAAGATTCGGAGTCGTTACCATTGCAACCAACATGGCAGGCCGTGGTACGGATATTATCCTCGGAGGAAATTTCGAAAAGAAGAAGGAAAAGGAAGAGGAGATAGCTGTAGGCGAGGCTAAGATCTTAACCTTTGAAGAGACTCCTGAAACAGAAGAAGACAGGAAATTAAAAGAAGAGGCAAAGAAGGCTCATGACAAAGTTGTCTCTGTCGGAGGCCTTCATATTATCGGTACGGAGCGCCATGAGGCAAGGCGTATAGACAACCAGCTAAGGGGCCGTGCAGGACGTCAGGGAGACCCGGGTTCATCCCAGTTCTTTGTAGCCCTTGATGATGACCTTATGAGACTTTTCGGCGGAGAGCGTATCCAGATGATAATGGATAAATTCGGTCTTTCAGATGAGCCCCTGGAAGCAGGTATGCTTTCAAAGACCATAGAGAATGCTCAGAAGAAGGTCGAAGGAAAGAACTACGGCATTCGTAAATACGTTCTTCAGTATGACGACGTAATGAACCGCCAGAGAACTATTATTTACGAAGAAAGAAACAGAGTTCTCCATGGCGAAAACTTAAGAGATCATATCCTTTCCATGATCAAAGATGTTGCCCTTGATGATAAGGACTGCGAAGATCTGATCAGGCAGTACGAAGCTAAGGAAAAGGAAATCGGCGAAGAGAGAATGAGAGAAATCGAAAGAGTTCTTCTTCTCCGTATAGTAGATACCAAGTGGATGGATCATATCGATGCCATGGATCAGCTCAAGACAGGTATCGGCCTTAGATCTTTGGGCCAGCAAGATCCTGCTCAGGCCTATGCCAATGAAGGCTTCGATATGTTCGAAGAGATGCTCAATTCCATCAGAGAGGATATGGTAAAGTACGTACTGTCCATAACCCTCGAAACCAATGCCCAAAGAAGGCAGGTAATACATATAGGAAGCGCATCAAAGGAAGAGAGCAAGTCAGCCCTTGACGAAGGAAAGCCAAGAAGACCTGCAGGCATTGGCAATATGCCAAAGGCTGCTCCAAGGGAGACAAAGGAAGCAAGGCAGACACCTATAAGGGTGGAAAAGACGCCGGGAAGAAACGATCCTTGTCCCTGCGGCTCAGGAAAGAAGTATAAGAACTGCCACGGCAGAAATGTATAGGAAATAGTAATGGTTGAACTATCAAAACTGACGGAGACTCTGGGGAAACTCAGAGACTCCCTTTGACATAAAAGGTATAGAGGAAAGACTGAATGAACTCAATTTAGAGATTGAGACGGACGGTTTTTGGGATGAGCTTGAAAGGGCGCAGAAGACCCTTCAGGAAAAGAAGAGCCTTGAAAATAAGCTGGCATCCTTTAATGAATGCAGCAGCCTTCTCGAGGATGTAGAACTGGCAGAATCCATGTCAGAAGATCCCGAAATGGCCCAGGAAGCTGAAGAAAAGGCTTTAGAGCTCTCAAAGAAGATGGAAGCCATCGAAGTAAGCCTCCTTTTGAACGGAGAATATGATAAGAACAATGCGGTTCTTTCCATTCATCCGGGAGCCGGCGGCCTTGAGTCTCAGGACTGGGCCGATATGCTTCTTCGCATGTATACAAGGTACTCAAATATCCACGGATTTAAGGTAACTGTACTCGATATACAGCCGGATCCTGAAGCCGGTATAAAGTCAGCTGAACTTCTTATCGAAGGTGAAAATGCTTACGGCTATTTAAAGGGGGAAAGAGGCGTACACAGGCTCGTAAGACTTTCTCCGTATAATGCAAACAACAAAAGGCAGACATCATTTGCATCTGTTGATGTAACTCCTGATATAGGGGACGATGTGGAAGTCAATATTGCAGATGAGGACCTTCGCATCGATACATACAGATCGAGCGGTGCAGGCGGGCAGCATGTCAATAAGACAGATTCAGCTGTAAGAATCACCCACATTCCTACGGGAATAGTCGTGACCTGCCAAAACGAAAGATCTCAAATTCAAAACAAAGCCTTTGCTATGAGAGTTCTTTACGGTAAACTTCTTGCGCTTGCCAAAGAGCAGCATATGGAGAAGATATCCGATCTTAAAGGCGGCTTTTCACAAATTTCTTTCGGAAGCCAAATAAGGAATTATGTATTTCAGCCCTATACTCTTGTTAAGGATGCAAGGACAGGCGTTGAAACAGGAAATATAGGAGCGGTAATGGATGGAGACCTTGATATGTTTGTAAATGCATATCTTGTAAGCCTTCAAAAAGGAGACAAATGAAAAAATACAAAGCAGTGCTTTTCGATTTTGACGGTACATTGATCGACACAAATGATTTCATTATCAATTCATGGAAATATGTTTCCGATAAGATATACGGCAAGATGATCTTCGATGTTAAATATCTTGCTACACATTTCGGAACACCCCTTGAATTTGCAGCAGAAGAGACCATAAAAGAAAACGGCAGTGAAGGGTAGGAGTATGTAGAAATATGCCGTATCTACAGGGAAAGTCAGGCGAACAATCAGGATAAGTTCGGCATTCCTTTTGAAGGCATTCCGGAGCTTCTTAAGGGCCTAAAGGAAAAGAATGTCCTTGTGGGAATCGTCACATCAAGACTTAGACAAACTACTATCGATGCTCTTGAAAGAAACGGTATTTATAAATATTTTGATGCGGTAGTAGGTGAAGAAGATACGGATATTCACAAGCCTCTTCCGGAGCCCTGCCTTATATGCTGCGAAAGGCTTGGCGTAAGTCCGGAAGATTCCCTTATGGTAGGGGACAGCAAGTGGGATATAGAGTGCGGAAACAATGCAGGTGCAGGCAGCGCTCTTGTATCATGGTCCTTTGCGCAGAGCCTTGAGGGGCTCGAGGGAGTATCAAAGCCTGATTATTATATTGAAAAGGCAGAAGATATACTTAAACTAGTTTAGAAAGCGGGATGAATTCCCGTTTTTTTATTTAATAGTTTTATATGGGTTATCTTTTTGATATAATTAACTACACAGATGTTAATTTATTGTTTAAAACTTAAGTTTTTTACAGGAGGTATATATGGGTTTATTTGATAAGAAAACCTGCTCAGTATGCGGAAATCAAATCGGTCTTTTCGGCAACAGAAAACTGGATGACGGAAATCTTTGCAAAGATTGTGCAGCAAAGCTTTCGCCTTTCTTTACAGGCAGAAGAAGATCAACTGTAGCAGACATTAAAGAACAGCTTGCATACCGTGAAGAAAACAAGAGAAACCTTGCATCCCTTATGCCCACTCTTACAATTAACGGAGATAAAAATGTATTTATCGATGAGGCTGCAAAAAAATTCATTGTAACTTCAAGCACTAATTGGAGAGATGTAAACCCTGACATTATAGACTATTCCATGGTCTATAAAGGAGAAGTCGAAATTGAAGAAGATAGAGATGAAATAATGGATAAGGATGCAGAAGGTAAAGAGATTTCCTTTGTTCCTCCCAAGTATTCATACGACTATACATTCAAAGTAAAGCTTTCCGTAAAGCATCCTTACTTTGATGATATCGAATTCAAGCTTAATAAAGAAAAAATCGATTCTCCTGAATCCGACCTCTTTAAATCCTATGAGGATAAAGCGAAGCTTCTCTTAAGGACCCTTACCGGTAGTGAAACACTGACTCATGAAGAGTTTGAATATTTCAATACGGAAGAGGTTATTCCTGAGGGATACTGGAAGTGTGAATGCGGAACTCTCAATAACACCAAGTTCTGCACAAACTGCTGTAAACCGTCACCAAACGGTGAGATCAAATTCTGTCCTAACTGCGGTACGGAGCTCAACGGCGCCAAGTTCTGCCCCAACTGCGGGACAAAGATCGGCTAAAATAATCTGATTTAACAGGTGATAAGGGGACCTTCATTCAAGGTTCCCTTATTTACTTATTTCCCTTTGTTAATTGCACATTTATGTGCTATAATACGGAAGTTGTTTATGCTACTGTGGCTCAGCTGGCAGAGCAGCTGATTCGTAATCAGCAGGTCCGGGGTTCGAATCCCCGCAGTAGCTCCAAAGAATTTGGAGCCCGAAGCCGGTTCACGCGAACGGGCACTGTAAGTGCCCAAGGAGCGATCCGGCCAGTAGCTCCATGCAAGGCGCCCAAAGAGGGCGCCTTTTATGATGCACTGGCCTTAGATCCGAACCGGCGCGAGGTTCACACTCTTGCGAGCCGTAGGCGATGCGAGAGTGATCCCCGCAGTAGCTCCATGTCGATAAGGCTTGAAATTTTAACGATTTCGAGCCTTCTTTTTTTGTTAAAAATCTAGTGTTTTTCTTTGCTCTTTAAAAAAAGTATTGAGAAAAGTATTGAGGGAGAAATTACCAATGAAATTATTTTGCTTTTTTTAAGGGGATAATATTCATTATTTCAGCTGCTTTTCTCTTTGCATCTTCATCACTATGGACATACATACGAAGAGTTGTAGAAATATCTTGATGACCTAGTATTGCCGATACACTTGATATATCAGCTCCATTTAGAATCAACAGTGTCGCAAATGTATGTCTGAAAATATGAGGATGCAAATTTGCAAAAGTGATGTTGTGTCTTCTCTGAAATCTTTGAAGATACCTTGCAGGACTTTGAGGGTGCATCGGCTTTCCTGATCCTTCAGAGCCTTCCTGAGAGAATACATAAAAGGGGATAATATTATCTTTTGTCTGATACTCCCTCCATTGTCTGAGCAAGGAAACAAGATCATCGGTAATCGGAATCGTTCTCTTTGTTTTTCCCTTTGGAGTAGTCTCATAAACGCCTTTTTTAGGGGTATAACAAACGTTGTTATTGATCACGATCCTGATGTTATCAGTCGACTGATTGAACAATCGGAAATGAATGATAAACAGGAAGAAGATTATTCAGGGGGAATACATTACGATGATTAACAAAATGTTACAAAAAACTCTTTGCCATTTTAACGATGTTCTTTGTAAACAGATCGAAGATAGACAATCTGAACTTAGCGGAGAGACTCGCCAAAAGGCTTTTGAAATCTGGACTTCTCTTGCAAAGGAGTCAAATAGATTTATAAGAAAAGGGCAATTCCTCAAGGGATACTTTAAATAATGAAGTCAAAAGAAGAACGAATACACGATGAGGAAATTCGACTTTCGGAATATTTCAAGAGCATTCCAAAACATAAGCTCAAAGCTGCAGAAGGTCTTATTCAAAATTGTGCTTTTATGAGAGTTACTCTAGATGATTTGCAGCAAGAAATCATGGAATCAGGATCTACCGAGATATATGTTCATGGCGCAAATCAGAGAGGAGTAAAGGCCAGTGCATCCCTGCAGGCATATGAGGGAATTATGAAGCTCTATACTTCAGCTACAAAAGAGTTGCTCAGGATCATGCCTAAAACTGATGAAAGTTCAACTGATGATTTAAAGACTGAACTTGAGAAAATGATTGAAACTGATTAAGGTCATAGCGGCTCTGTCAACCTCCTATATAAAAATGGACAGAGCGTTCCATATATGACAACATGGAATTCCATTTCACTCCAGAGGATTGCTTTCCTCCAAGCAAGGAAAAGACCGATTATCTTTAATAGATATATCGGCCTTTTTCTTAATGTTTATAATCCAAGTTCTAACAATATTTCTTTAACTCGATCGTATGTCTGAGCTTGGTATGGGATTTCAATTAATGGTACATTTAATGCTGCGGCATATTTTTTTTTTAATTCATCGTGTAGCTGTTGTTTTGCGAATTGTTCTTCTCCGCCAAAGATCTCAACGGGTTGATAATGTTGCTGTCCCTGGCATTCAATTAAATACATAAGTTTTTGATTTTTATAAAAAGCAAAGTCATAGGATAAAATGCCTTCGCCATATCCTCTTAAATCTTCAAATCTTTTTTGATATTCATAATCAACAGAGCTGATATATCCCTTTTCTTCGAAGTATTGCAATACAAACAATTCAAGTTTTGATTGTTTCAGGCAGCCACATGATGATATGTATCCGTTACGAAGCAAATAGCCATCGGCAAGTTTTATATTTCCACAATCGCACAAGCACTTCCATTTCCCATATCCTGAGTCTTCAAGCTCGACTCTTTCAATTACGGTTAGCAAACCAAAACGTTTACCGATAAGATCAACTGTTCTATCTTTTGCTCTTTGGGATGATGCTTCGGCCTGGAGGCATCCACATGATTGAGTGCCGCCATTTCGTAATTCGCTGATTCCTACAACTATCTCATTCCCACAATCGCATTTGCATAGCCAATAATATGTAGAATTACCAGCATCATCAATTTTCTTGTGGTCGATATATTCCGCTACCAATCTGCCAAAACGTTGCCCCGTGATGTCAATAAATAGCCTTTCGGAAGATTGTTTTTTACTAAGGCATCCGCATGATTTTACTTTCCCATTACGTAAAACATTAGTCCGATACGATTTTATATTTCCACACTCACATTTACATAGCCAATATACTCCGCTTCCTTCTTTTGATTCATCTCTACCGATAACAGTTAACATCCCAAATTTAGATCCCGTTAAGTCATCTTTTGGTATGGATTTTCTGCATCCACATGATTTACTTTTGCCTTTTAATAAAGTGGATGCTTCTACACTTTTCACATTTCCGCAATCGCACTTGCAGATATAAAAGACACCTTTTCCCTTTCTTGATTCATCCCTATGCTGAACTGTCCACATACCAAATCTCATGCCTTCGAGATCTTTTGCAGGCTTTGAAATATTTTGGTACTTATCGCAACCACATGATTTTGTCTGTCCGCTTCTAAGCCTTCCGCTTGGTACAGTAATTATATTTCCACAATCACATTGACAGATCCATTTTGCTCCAGGTCTATTGTCTTTTGAGTTTAAATCTTGCTTAATAACAAGTAATTTGCCAAAACGTTGTCCCGTCAAATCAATGATAATTTTCTTCCTAGTAGTGCATCCACATGAAGTGCTACTTCCATTTCTCAGCGAATATCCCAACACACTTTTTACATTACCGCAATCACATCGGCAAATCCATCTTGCTCCTCTTTTGGATGTTGTTGATTCGTTTGGATCTTTATATAAAATTGTCCACATTCCAAAACGTTGTCCCGTCAAATCCTCGACACGAGATTTCGTTCTTAAAGATGTTTTTTCATCCTTTTCGCACCCACAAGAAACGGAAATCCCTGATCGTAGGCTTGTCCCGGCAACACTTCTGATTGTTCCGCAATCACAACGGCATTTCCAATAGATGTTCTTTTTATGTACGTCATAGTCACGTTCTATGACTGTCCATCTACCAAATTTTTTTCCTGTTAAATCGATAAATTGTCCCATTGATTTTTTTATTTATAATAAATCGAAATAAGCGGATCTCTTTCATTAGCAATAAACCAAACAAGTCTTCGTTTCCATCTTTTCCAGGTACTTGTATCGGCTGTAATGGGATAAGGCTTTTTATAGTTATATCTTTTTTACATATCTGCATTTGGGAAAATTGGAACATCCATAAAACTGTTTACCTGCGTTTGCTCCCGTCTTAGCAGTCCTTAACACCAATTTCCCTCCACATACGGGACAGATTTCCGTACTATTGAACCGATCCTTAATTTTTTGAACATGCAATTCTTTTTGTTCTTTATCCACATCAGTCAAGGCTTGGAGTTTAACACATAGGTTTTCAATCTTTTCGGTATCAAGAGTGTCGGGATACTTGTTCCATACTCTTCTTATTTCTGCAGGCAATCGGTCTCTATTACAAACGATTAAATCAGAACTTGAAATGTTAACAGACTTTAATTCACATCGTTTGGAGAAAACTATCAAAGAGATCATTTGTATATCATCGCCAACCAGTTTTTTTAGATATTTTATATGTGTTCGATTTTGCATTATTGGATTATAAAACTGGTGCTTTTCGACTTTTTTTCTTCCAAGGAAGTCCTTTCCTCCATAAAGCGTAACAGTCCAGTTTCTCGAATCCTCATTACCAAAAATGTACCCAGAATAGTTTTTGCTCTCTATTACAAATATTCCTTTTACTGAGATATAAAGCAAATCTATCTCTGTTGTCCCGCCATCCGGTTTAGGGATATAAACATTTCTGAGAACTTTACCCTCCTTACCGAATAAGTTTAGCATCTCAAATTTACGAGCAGTATAAGCTTCTCCTCTTCTACCAACCGATTCCGGAGATAAAGGTTTAAAGAAGTCGTCAATTATAGATCGATAATCATTCATGTTAATCAAATCATTAGCAGAATCGTTTTGTTATAAGAATTAAACAATAGGATTTCTATTTACATTTTATCACAATATCCAAATAATAAAAATGCCGTCATATCTTAATAAACATGACGGCATAAAGCGGATTATTCAAATTAGTTGTTTGAAGCTCTCCGATTTCCGACAGCTGCTCCGAAATAGAATGCTGTCATTAATGCATCCATAAGGGCATCACGATTCGTGAGATCTGTTGCAATGTTTCTCAATTCTTCCATTTCCGAGAAGGTTAAAGATGAATCCTTTCCTTTTGTAACGAAATCTCTTCCTTCAGCTGCATACTTTTCAATGTTTCTTGCCATAGTTCTTTACATCCTTTCTTGATAATTTCTAACATGCAATAATTAATAAAACGAATTAATATTCACTCATAATCTTTCCCAAATTTGAAAAAAGTGTTGAGAAAGTGTTGAGGTCTATGAAAAAAGTGTTGAGGCAACACCATTCCACGATATAAAACGATATGGAACAGAAAATCGGATGAGCGTTGAAATATCAATGCATCCGAGAGCCACGATATAACACGATACGAAACGATTAAAAACAATCAAAATTGATTCGTAATCAGCAGGTCGCCGGTTCGAATCCGGCCAGTAGCTCCATGCAAGGCGCCCAAAGAGGGCGCCTTTTATGATGCAC
>CAZALQ010000038.1:0-10982 GCA_964485605.1 uncultured Oscillospiraceae bacterium | reverse complement strand
TCCCAATCCCTATTACACAAAGGAAGTTGCAGAAAGGTGCATGAATGAGATCTTCCTTCCCACTGTCAAAGCTATGAATGCCGAAGGAAGAACATTCAAAGGCTGCCTTTACTTCGGTCTTATGATCACAAAAGACGGTCCCAAGGTAATAGAGTATAACTGCAGATTCGGTGATCCTGAAACACAGGTTGTACTGCCTCTTCTTGAAAGCGATCTGCTCACAATAATGAGAGCTGTAACAGAGGAAAGACTTTCCGAGGTAGAAGTAAAGTTTTCCGATAAGAATGCATGTTGCGTTATTCTTGCTTCTAAGGGATATCCCGAAAAATATGAAAAGGGATATGAGATGACGATCCCGGCTGAAGTTAAGGATAATGTATATGTAGCAGGGGCAAAGATTGAAGACGGAAAGCTCCTTACGGACGGCGGAAGAGTTGTAGGATGCACTGCAGTAGCAGACAGCCTTGAAAATGCCATCAAAGATGCATATGAAATCGCATCAAAGGTCAGTTTTGAAAATAAGTATATGAGAACTGATATAGGTCAAAGGGCACTGAAAGCATATAAGGAATAGAATAATGGTATACAGAGTATTTGTAGAAAAGAAAAAAGAATTAGCACACGAAGCATCAGGACTTCTTAATGAACTTAAGAAACTTCTCGGTATTGATGGGCTTGAAGATCTAAGACTGTTTAATCGCTATGATGCTGAAAATCTTTCAAAGGAAGATTTTAATTACGCAGTAAAATATGTATTTTCAGAACCTCAACTTGACATTTGCTATGATGAACTGTCACTTGATGGCGCCACAGTATTTGCTGTTGAATATCTTCCAGGTCAGTTCGATCAAAGAGCAGATTCCGCAGCCCAGTGCATTCAGCTGATCACCAAAGGCGAAAAGCCCCTTGTAAGATCGGCAAAGGTCTATGCTCTTTACGGAAACATTTCTGATGAGGACCTTTCTCAGATTAAAAAGTATGTCATCAACCCTGTAGAGGCAAGAGAGGCATCCATGGAAATGCCAAATACTCTTGCAATGCCTTTCGATGTTCCGTCTAAAGTCGAAATCATAGAAGGATTCAGAGATCTTGAAGGTGATGCACTGGACGAATTCGTTGCAAAAAGAGGCCTCGCAATGGATAGGGATGACCTTGCTTTCTGCCGCGACTATTTCAGAAGAGAGCAAAGGGATCCGAGTATCACAGAAATTAAAATGATCGATACCTATTGGTCAGACCATTGCAGACACACTACATTCGGAACCATAATCGAATATGTAAGATTTGAAGATGAACTTCTTCAGAATGCCTTTGATGACTATCTTAAGACACGTACTATTCTTGAAAGAACAAAACCTGTATGTCTTATGGATATAGCAACGATTGCAGTAAAGGCATTAAGAGTTGCAGGAAAGCTTGATAAGCTTGATGAATCGGAAGAAATCAATGCATGCACGGTAAAGGTCAAGGTAAATGTGGATGGAGAAGATCAGGACTGGCTTCTTCTCTTTAAAAATGAGACCCATAACCATCCTACAGAAATTGAGCCCTTCGGAGGCGCTGCCACTTGTATAGGCGGAGCAATAAGGGATCCGCTTTCAGGGCGTTCCTATGTTTACGGTGCCATGAGACTTACAGGCGCCGCAGACCCGACCGTTCCTATTTCAGAAACTATTGAAGGTAAGCTTCCTCAAAGAAAACTTGTAACAACCGCTGCTGCAGGTTATTCATCTTACGGTAACCAAATAGGACTTGCAACAGGCATTGTAGATGAAATATACCATCCCGGTTATGCTGCAAAAAGAATGGAGGTCGGTGCAGTTATTGCAGCGGCTCCTGAAAAGAATGTAAGAAGAGAAAGACCTCTTCCCGGAGATTTGATCATACTGCTTGGCGGAAAGACAGGAAGAGACGGTATAGGCGGAGCTACAGGCTCATCAAAGGCACATACGGTAAAATCCGTAGAGACCTGCGGAGCCGAAGTCCAAAAGGGCAACGCTCCTGAAGAAAGAAAGCTTCAGAGATTTTTCAGAAATCCTGAAAGCTCAAAAATGATAAAAAGGTGCAATGACTTTGGTGCGGGCGGTGTTTCCGTTGCCATCGGAGAACTTGCAGACGGAATCGATATAGATTTAAATGCTGTGCCAAAGAAGTATGAAGGTCTTGACGGCACAGAGCTTGCAATCAGCGAATCTCAGGAAAGAATGGCTGTAGTAATCGAGCCAAAGGATGAAAAGAGATTCTTTGAAATTGCAGAGGCAGAAAACCTCATGGCCGTAAGAGTCGCCGTTGTAAAAGAAGACCCCAGACTTACAATGTACTGGAACGGCGATAAGATTGTTGATGTAAGCAGAGAGTTCCTAAACTCCAACGGTGCTGAAAAGCATGTCAATGTTGAAGCAAAAAAAGCAGAGTACACGGGTAAAGAAACTCCTGAAAACTTTGTAAAGGGAATGAAGGCCATCGCATCAGACCTTAACAGCTGCTCAAGAAGGGGACTTTCCGAAAGATTTGACTCAACCATAGGTGCAGGTACAGTGCTTATGCCTTTCGGAGGAAAATATCAGAAGACTCCTATTCAGGCTATGGTACAAAAGGTTTCCCTTGAAAAAGGACATACAGATACCTGTTCACTGATGGCATGGGGCTATAACCCGTTTATATCAGAGCAGAGTCCATATCACGGAGCCTACCTCGCCATTGTTGAATCTGTTTCAAAGCTTATTGCTACAGGAGCAAAGTTTGAGGATGTATATTTAAGCCTTCAGGAATTCTTTGAAAAGCTTGGAAAAGATCCAAAAAAGTGGGGCAAACCTTTGGCAGCTCTTCTTGGAGCATTTAAAGCTCAGATGGACCTTGGAATCGGTGCTATCGGCGGAAAGGATTCCATGTCAGGATCCTTCGAAGATATTCATGTTCCGCCAACCCTTATTTCCTTTGCCGTAACAACTGAAAATATCGAAAATATAGTATCTCCGGAGTTTAAGAAAGCCGGCAATAAGCTGGTCAGAATTGCTCCTGAATACGATGGAAACGGCATACCCAAAACAGCATCGCTGATTGCTGTATTTAATAAGGTTACAGAGCTCTTAAGAAGCGGAAAAGCGGTTTCCTGTTACACTCCCGGAATCGGAGGCATCGCCGAAGCCGTTATGAAGATGTCCATGGGCAACGGCCTGGGATTCGATTTTAATGAGCATCTTGCCTTAAAAGAGTTGTTCTCCTGGGATTACGGCGCTTTCCTTCTTGAAATGGCAAAGCCTGAAGAGGGGATGGAAGTAATAGGAGAAATTGTCTCCCTTGACAGGTTTAAGTTTGGAAGCGAAAAAGTAAAGACCGGCGAAGTCTTTGATCTTTACGAAAATAAGCTTGAGGACGTATTCACCTGCAATGATGTTGAAAGTCCGGGAAGAGTTGAGACATTTAGCTATGAAGCAGGTGCAAGGGTATCTGCAAAACTTGCTGTTTCAAAACCAAAAATCCTGATACCGGTATTCCCCGGAACCAACTGCGAGATCGATTCAGCAAGAGCAGTTTCAGAAGCCGGCTTGGAACCTGAAATCTTTGTAATTAACAATTTGAGCTCAGAAGGTATTTCAAGAAGCATAGAAGCCTTTGCTGAAAGCCTTAAATCATCTCAGGCGGTATTCATCCCCGGCGGATTCTCCGGAGGAGATGAACCTGACGGAAGCGGTAAATTCATAACCGCATTCTTCAGAAACCCTGAGATCAAAGATGAAGTAACAAAACTTCTTGACGACAGAGGAGGCCTAATGTGCGGTATATGCAACGGCTTCCAGGCGCTTATTAAACTGGGTCTTGTTCCTTACGGAAAAATAATCGATACAGATGCAGACTGCCCGACCTTAAGTTACAATACTATTGGCAGGCATCAATCCAAGATCGTAAGAACGAGGATTGCGTCCAATAAATCACCATGGCTTTCATTTACAGAAGTCGGAGATGTTTACAGCGTACCTATTTCTCACGGAGAGGGCAGATTCCTGGCAAGTGAGGAGCTGATTATAAAACTTGCAAAGAACGGACAGATCGCTACTCAATATGTTGATTTCGACGGAAATGCAACCATGGACATTCAGTTCAATCCTAACGGATCCGCATTTGCAATCGAAGGAATAACATCTCCTGACGGAAGAGTCTTTGGAAAGATGGGACATGCAGAAAGAATAGGATATTCCCTTTACAAAAACGTTCCGGGAAATTACGATATTCATATGTTTGAAGCTGCAAAGAAATATTTTGAGAAACTATAATACACAGTGTTAAAAGCTTATCTTTTTGATAAGAGAGGGTAAATAGATGGATATTACCGGTATATTTGCTTCTATGGTCTTTACTGAAGACGTAATGAAGAAATACATTAAAAAACAGTCATATGATGAATGGAGTGAGTGTGTAAAAAACGGCACGACGCTTTCTCTTGCTGCTGCTGATGATATAGCAAATGCCATGTGCACATGGGCAACAGAAAAGGGCGCTACCCACTATACCCATTGGTTCCAGCCGATGACCGGATTCACAGCTGAAAAACATGACAGCTTTATATCACCTAAAGGAAACGGAAAGATCATTTTAGAGCTTTCAGGCAGTGAGCTTACCAAGGGCGAAGCCGATGCTTCGAGTTTCCTTCCGGAGGACTGAGGGCTACATTTGAAGCAAGAGGATATACGGCGTGGGATCCAACTTCCTTTGCCTTCATAAAAGACCAGACCCTGTATATTCCGACAATATTCCTTACATACAGCGGAGATGTACTGGATAAAAAGACTCCGCTTTTAAGATCCATGAGAGCTCTTGATAAAGAGTGCGTAAGGATTTTAAAGCTCTTTGGTGATAATGATATCAATCATGTGACTCCTCAGGTGGGTCCGGAACAGGAATATTTTCTTGTTAAGAGAGAGTATTACGACAAAAGACCGGATCTTAAACTTTGCGGAAGAACTCTCTTTGGAGCAAGACCTCCAAAGGGACAGGAACTTGATGATCACTACTACGGATCTATAAAGCCGGAAGTTATGAGTTTCATGCATGAGCTTGATGAAGAGCTCTGGAAGCTTGGCGTAAATGCTAAAACAGAGCATAACGAAGCAGCTCCGAGTCAGCATGAGATGGCTCCTGTATATTGCGATGTAAACACCGCCTGCGATCATAACCAGATCACCATGGAGCTCATGAAGAAGATTGCAGAAAAGCACGGATTTGAGTGCATCCTTCATGAAAAGCCCTTCGCGGGAGTTAACGGAAGCGGCAAACATAATAACTGGAGTTTATCAACTGACAGCGGCGAAAATCTTCTCCGCCCGGGAAAAACACCAAGCCAAAATGCTCGTTTCCTTACGATGATCGCGGCATTTCTTGCAGGTGTAGATGACTATCAGGAAATGATTCGCTGCTGCGTAGCATACCACGGCAATGATGCCCGTCTTGGAGGCAATGAGGCTCCTCCGGTCATAATCAGCGTTTCTCTTGGTGCCGAATTGACTGACATTGTAGATTCCATCATTTCCGGTGAAGCCTACGAGGAAAAGACCAAAAGAATGCTTAAAATCGGTATCGACAGTATTCCGGAAATTCCTCAGGATACAACAGACAGAAACAGAACATCACCTATTGCCTTTACTGGAAACAAGTTTGAATTCCGTATGGTCGGTTCGAGCCAGTCAATAGCAGGACCTAATGTTGTTCTTAATACCATGATGGCAGAAGAGCTTTCCAAGTTTGCTGACAGACTTGAAAAGGCTGAAGATTTTAATGAAGAACTGCAAAAGCTTCTCAAAGAATCCTTTGCAGAGCACAGGCGCATAATATTCAACGGCAACGGCTACGGCGAGGAGTGGGTAGAAGAGGCAAAGCAAAGAGGTCTTTCCATACTTCGTGATACAGTTGACAGCATGCCTCAGTATATCAACGATAAGAACGTTGAGCTTTTCACATCTCACGGTGTATATACAAGAGGCGAGATGGAAGCAAGGTATTCCATACACCTTGCAAATTACTGCGCAAAAACTTCTATAGAAGCTAATACATTGCTTGAGATGGTGCTGAGGCACATCATTCCGGCTGCAGTAAAGTATGAGGAGCTTCTTGGAAAGAGCGTTTACTTTAAAAGCTATTCCGCAATAAAGGGTAAACCCATAGAAAATGATTTGATAAAGAGAATAGACGTTCTTTTATCAAATATTTATGAGGAAACCAATGTGCTTTCAAACAGGCTTTCATCAGCACCGGGAATCATGGGCGGAATACAGTCTGCAAAATTCTATAGAGACAATGTTGCAACATCTGTCAGTGAGATCGGCAATATGGTAAGCAATCTTGAAGCATTGGTGGGAAGCGAATATTGGCCTTATCCTACCTATGAGGATATTCTCTTCTGATTTCGTTGACATTTAAGTTATATTCAGATATTGTTTCATTGCGAATATAAAAGCCTCGCTTTTCATCAGCGAGGCTCTTTTAAAGATTATAGCGGAGATTAATATGGATCTTAAAAATGTAGAGCTTTTACTTCCATCAGGCGATATGGAATGTGTGGAAACAGCGATCAGGTACGGCGCAGATGCTGTATATCTTGGCGGCCCGTTTATGCAGATGAGGGCGGAACATGTAGGTTTTGATTTAGAAGATGTGGGCAATGCCTGCTATAAGCTTCACCAAGCCGGCAAGAAGTTATATGTTACTGTCAACTGTTTTGCAAATAACGATGAGATCCCTAAACTCGGATCATATGCAAAGAACCTTCATATGATAGGGGTCGATGCGATCATTGTATCTGATATTGGCGCAATCGCTGAGATCAAGGAAAAGTGTCCTGACCTTGAAATACATCTATCCACACAGGCAAATTGCATGAACTATAAGGCTGCAGAAGTCTATTACAACATGGGTGTAAAACGTATAGTTCTTGCAAGGGAGCTGAGCATTGAAAGAATAGCAGAGATTGCAGCAAACAAGCCTAAGGATCTTGAACTGGAAGCATTTATTCACGGTGCGATGTGTATGAGCTATTCAGGAAGATGTATGATTTCCGCATTTCTTACAGGCCGTTCGGGAAACAGGGGAGAGTGTGCTCAGGGATGCCGATGGAATTACTACCTTATGGAAGAAAAACGTCCGGGGGAATATTATCCTGTAATTGAATCCGACAAGGGAATGACAATACTCAGTTCAAAAGAACTTTGCTGCGTTGATATTCTCCAAAAACTGGCGGACACAGGCGTTGTTTCCTTTAAGGTAGAAGGCCGTATGAGAACACCGTATTATGTCGGCACTGTTGCCAACGCATACAGAACATTTATGGATGGAAAAATAAGCGCAAAGGAAGCAAGAGCTGAGCTTAATACCGTATCGCACAGACCATACTGCACAGGCTTTTATGAAGGAGAGCCTTCGCAGATCGCTCCCGATGATAACGGATATATAAGGGACGCTCTGTATATAGGGAATGTGGCAGAAGGCGGAAAGATAAAGACAAGAAATGCCTTTGACCTTGGAGATGAATTGGAAGTACTTACTCCCGGAACAGTCGGCAGAAGCTTTAAAGTGGAAAAGATCATTAATTCCGAGGGTGAATCTATTGAAAGATCCTCACACCCCATGGATACTATTGAGATAAACCTTCCTGACGGAGTGCTTCCCGGAGATATTATACGAAAGAGAGTATAGATTTATCAGCTGTATTTTGAATAGCATTAAATGAGTTATACCAAGCCTGAGATCCTTGCGCCGGTAGGCGGTGAGGAACAACTTAATGCAGCATTAAGATGCGGTGCCGATGCCGTATATTTTGGCTTGCAGAATTTTAATGCAAGAAGGAATGCGGATAATTTTAACGGCAGCAACCTTAAGGATACCATCAGAAAATGCCATGAGCATTCATGCAGGGTATATATTACCATCAATACCATTGTGTTTGATGATGAGCTCGAGGATGTATATAAGGCGGTAGATACTGCTGCGGAGGCAGGCGCTGATGCTTTGATCATTCAAGACTTTGCCGTTGCCGCTTATGCAAAGGAGCATTATCCGAAACTTAAACGTTTCGCTTCCACTCAAATGGCTGTTCATAACAGCGCAGGTGTAAAAGCTCTCACATCATGGGGCTTTGATAAAGTAGTACTTGCAAGAGAGCTGAGCTTGGAAGAGATAAAAAATATAATTAAGGAAACCGGAGCCGAAGTTGAAGTTTTTGTTCACGGCGCCCACTGCATATCCCTTTCAGGCAACTGCTACCTGTCGTCAATAATAGGCGGAAGAAGCGGCAACAGAGGTCTTTGTGCACAGCCCTGCAGACTTGATTGCGAAGTGTGCGGAAGAAACGAAAGACTCGCACGCGCAGGATTCTTTGATCTCTCCCTTGCATACGAGTCAAGAGACGGAAAGCTATATGATCTTGGGAGCCTTAGGTCAGTATTCAGTCGCAGCGGTTTTACCGATGGTTACCTTACGGGGAAAAGATCACTTGATATGTTCGGATACAGAACAAAAGAGGACGTAGTAGCTGCCGAAAAGGTATTAAAGGATTTAGCAAAGCTTTATGAAAAAGAACCGCAAAATGTTCCCCTTGATATTTATTTTACCGCCAAGAATGGATATCCTTCGGAACTTACTGTAAGTGACGGCGAAAACTGGATCAGCTGCAAGGGTGATATTCCCCAAGCTGCCAAGACTTTGCCAATGACAAAAGAGGGCGTAAAAAAGAATTTAACCAAGCTTGGCGGAACCATATACTATTGCGACAATTTTAATGCTGAAATAGATGAAGGGATAATGCTTCCCATATCATCCCTTAATGAACTTAGAAGAAATGCTGTTGCAATGCTTACGGATGCAAGGGTAAAGGCATTCGAGAATTAATGTACAGATTAAGATTTAATACAATTGAACAGCTTTTTAATATTCCTCCCGGGGTGGAGGCTGTTTTGCCTGCATCAGATATTCTCAAATATTTTGATGAGCGAGATGATTTAAGAAAACTTGCCCATGACAGCCTTCTTATAGCAGAAATACCATCTGTTATTTGGGAAGGGTCCGTAGACGGCATCAAAAAAATACTTGTATCCCTTAAGGATCTCGGTGTTTGCGATGTTCTTTGTGAAAATATCGGAGGATTTGAATTTTGTGAAGAACTGGGACTTAAGGCCCATGGCGGTATGTACATTAATGTTCTTAATGTACCGGCTCTAAAGGAATACAATAAATTAGGTGCAGAAGATGTTACTTTATCTTTTGAAATGCCTTTTAATAAACAAAGAGCTTTTCTTGGGGCCGTCTCTAAAGAATCGGATATAGATGCAAAACTTGGAATAGTGATTTACGGGTATCTTCCGTTGATGAAGTTTCGCGCATGTCCCGCAATGGGTAAAAACGGATGCAAAGGATGCACAAGGGATAAATACCTAAAAGACAGAAAAGGGGAGAAATTGAGAATCCTTTGCCATGGATCAAAGTATTCTGAGCTTCTCAACTGCGTTCCTCTTTATGCAGCAGATAAAGCTTTACCTTCATTTGATTTTTACACAGCCTATTTTACAGTGGAATCAAAAGAAGAATGTGAAGATATCTTCCGTATGATCGAAGGGCATGAAATACCGGAATTCAGACACACTTCCGGACTTTATAAAAGAGAACTTCTTTAGGCGGAGTCTTGGAGAAATATAAATGACAAAAGAAGAAAGACTTATAAAGCTGAAAGAAAAGCTTTCAGAAATGAAAAGTTATGAAAAGGACCTTTGGGCGAAAGGTTGTAAATATGTAGCGGGCGTTGATGAAGTCGGCCGCGGTCCATTAGCAGGTCCGGTTGTGACCGCAGCAGTCATACTTCCCGAAAACTTTAATGTGCTTGGAGTCGATGATTCAAAAAAGCTTTCTCCAAAGAAACGTGATGAGCTTTATGAACTAATTATTGAAAATGCCATTGCTGTTTCAATAGGCCGAAAAGAGCCGGAAATCATAGATGAGATAAATATACTGCAGGCTACAAAAGAAGCTATGAAAGAGGCGATTTTGGGCCTTGGTGTGCGTCCGGATCACGTGCTTATAGATGCGGTGAAACTGGATGATTTGGGTATTCCCCAGACAAGCATTATCAAGGGAGATGCCAAGTCTGTCTCCATAGCAGCAGCATCGATAATAGCGAAGGTAACAAGGGATAGGGAGATGATAGAGATGGATAGTGTTTATCCCGGATATGCCTTTGCATCCAATAAGGGCTATGGAACTAAAGCTCACTATGAGGGGCTTAAGAAATTAGGTCCTTGTCCTATACACAGAAAAACATTTCTATAGAAATTAAAACGGAGCCCTAAAGCTCCATTTTTTATCTTATTCTTCCGTATCCGTACAGATGCCATACCCAGTAATCTTCCCAGAGGTTTACATTGCTTATTACTTCGCCTTCCTGACCTGCATGGATCATCCTGTTTCCGCCGATGTATATTCCGACGTGAGTTACCTCTGCATTGCCGTATGTGCCTGTAAAGAAAACTATATCTCCCGGAAGGAGTTCTTCAAAAGAAACCCATGTGCTGCTGTAATAGAGGGCAGTACAGGTTCTTGCGCTTGTATAATGTCCTGTCGCGTTCAATACGTAATTTACAAATCCGGAACAATCAAATCCGGTTTCAGGGCTTGAACCTCCCATAGTGTAGGGAACGCCGTAGAACCGTTTTGCATATTCTGCGATTTCCATCCCTATATCGTATTGAGAAACCTGCGGAACTCTGTCTCCGCTGTCCTTTACGCCTTCGGCTTTAATATCTATATCTTTGTGTTCTTCGGGTTCTCCCGGAGGGAGCGTGATCTCCATTGCTTCCGTCACCCTGATTTGTGCTTCATTTGCAATATATGCTACTGCAAAGAGAAATGCGACGATAAGCAAAAACACAGTAGTTTTATTAATCTCTGTCTTTTTAAACATAACCGCATCTATATATCATAAAAACCGGTTCTTTGCAAGAACC
>CAZALQ010000037.1:0-11385 GCA_964485605.1 uncultured Oscillospiraceae bacterium | reverse complement strand
GCTTCCCCCGGAAATCTAATCTTTATTGAAATGAGACATTTCTTATTGTAAAATTATATTGTAATAAAATGTATTTATCCATGGTCACCTAGGTACCGTTTATGAATAAAATCGTAATCGCATCGGATTCATTTAAGGGCACTTTATCAAGTGTTCAGATATGCAACTTGGCAAAGGATGTAATTCCAAAGTATTTCCCGGAATGCCAAGTGCTTGCTATTCCTGCAGCTGACGGAGGCGAGGGTACCGTTGATTCCTTTCTATATCTTGGCGCACAAAGAATTTGTGTAAATGCCATAGGACCAAATTCCCAAGAACTTGAATGCAGCTATGCAAGATTTGAAGATATCGCTGTAATTGAAATGTCCGCTGCAGCTGGACTTCCCTTAGCAGATAAAAAAGATCCGGAAACGACTACTACCTTTGGGGTAGGGCAGCTTGTAAAGCATGCAATTGAAAGCGGCTGCAAACATATACTTCTCGGACTCGGAGGAAGCGCAACAAATGACGGTGGATGCGGAATGGCAGCTGCCCTTGGCGCAGTATTTAAAGATTCTGAAGGAAATGATTTTATTCCAACCGGCGGTACTTTAAAAAATATCCATGAGGTATTCCTTGATGGAATCAAAGAGTTCCTAAATGGAATCGATGTCACTGCCATGTGCGACGTGAAAAATCCCCTATATGGAGAAAAGGGCGCTGCATATGTATACGGCCCGCAAAAGGGTGCGGACGAGGAAGCTGTAAAAAGGCTCGACAAGGGACTTAGACATTTAGCTTCTGTCATGGAAAGCGATACAGGAAAGGATATTTCCATGATTCCCGGGACCGGAGCCGCCGGAGGGATGGGCGCCGGATGCATGTGGTTTTTATCTGCGGCACTAAAACCGGGAGCAGACGCTATCTTGGATGCAGCAGGTTTTGACAAAGCTTTAGACAATGCCGATTATGTTATTACAGGCGAAGGAAGGCTTGATGAACAGAGCCAAAACGGTAAACTGATATCTGCTGTATGCGAAAGAGCAAAAAGATACAATGTGCCGGCAATAGCCATAGCAGGATCTTTAAGAGGAGAGATATCTAAGGATCTATTTAAAAAGATATATATTACATCGGATAAGGATGCTCCCTTAGAGGAGCTTAAAAAATATGCAAAAAGAGCTTATGAAAAGGCTTTAATGCAGTTTTGTGAAGACTTAAAAGGAGGAACAGTATGAAAAAGTACATTGCCTTTTTTCTCATTCTGACAATAGCTGCCGGCGCATGCCTTTGGGGCGCCAACTATTTTCAGACTGACAACGGCAAAATTACAATCGAAGAGGGAACCATAGAGAGCAACCTCGGAAACATTTTCTACAAGATGTATATTCCTGAAGGCGTCAGCGCAGAAAATCCTGCTCCGGCGGTTTTGCTTCTTCACGGGTATCAAAACGACCATGAGACATGTGCTGCTTATGGGATAGAACTCGCAAGAAGAGGCATAATAGCCATGGCTATAGATGAGTATGGACATGGTTCCACAGATATCGGACTCATTAACAGGGGATATGTAAATCATAAGGTTACGGTCAATTACGGCGAGGATTCTGAGGCTGACGGCACTTATGTTGAAATAGGCGGCGTCAACAGATACAAGCTGATGATGAATTTTTCCAACCTTTCATTCTTTAATGATAAATATTCAAAGGACAGCGACGGAAACGCCATTACGGATTCATCCTGCGGTGGAATTACTGCCTATGCAGCCCTTGCTGATATGGATATAGTAGATTCAAAGAACATGGGCGTAACAGGTCATTCCATGGGAACATGGTCATCATGGACTGTTGCCGCAGCTTACAGCGGGACGGAAATTGAACCAAGATGTACTGTCCTTCAGTGCGGTGAGTTGTTTAGAGAAAGCGTATATGATTCAAAGCATATACACTTCAATAACGTTCTTTTGATTCAGGCAAGATACGATGAATTCAACTACTTCAGAGATTATCAGAACACTGTTACCGATGAGCTCTTAAAATCTGATCTTCGTATGGAATTCCTCAATACTGACGGAAGAGAAGCTCGCTGGGATACATGCTACGGAAGATTTGGAGACGGCAGTGCAAGATGCATATGTCTTCTTGAGACTAACCATAGGCTTACGACTCATAACTGGATCGGTCTTGGCTTTGCACTCAATTGGTTTGCCGACAGCTTTAAAGCCGGGTCCAGCGAAGATGTTGTAAACAGAATGTATGCAAGAGACTGGTTTGATGACCAGATTTATATGTACAAGGAATACCTTGTTCTTGCTGCAATGCTGCTTAGCATATTGGCATTGATTCCTCTTGCATTTATTCTTCTTAAGATTAAGCCTTTCAGCAGCATAGTTCAGGAAGAGCCGTCGGCTGAGAGAGTAAAGCCTTTCGGAAAGAGATTCCTTGGCGCATTGGTTATGATAATTCTCGGAGGAGCAACCTATCCGTTCATGACTCAGCTTGGACACGGACTGCTGCCTCTTCCTGAGAATGTTTTCAGAATGACAATAGGAAACGGATTCTTAAGCTACTATGGCCTGCTCATAATAATCATGCTGATTATGACAATAGTTGGCCTTGCAGGAGAAAAGAAGAAGGGATATACGGACAGATATCTTAATCTCGGACTTGGAACATCTGAAAAACCGGATAAATTCGGATGGGGCATATTCTGCTTATCCCTTATCTTAGGGCTTATACTTGCCGCATATATGTATGCCATAGTCTTTGCTGCAGATAAATTCTTCATGCTTGACCTTCGCTTCATATGGCCGTTCTTTAAGACCTTTACTTCTGAGAGGATCGTTCAGTTCGGTGTATATATTCTCCTGTACATTGCCTTCTTCGTTTTAAACAACTCAAGGGCAATGGCAAACTTAAGAGGAAAGAGAGCCTTCAAGGGATTCTTCCTTGGCCCATGGCTTAAGAATGCATTGATCATGACCGGCGGTATCATAATTATTGCTCTCATTGAATATATACCATTCTTTATGGGAAAAGGCCCCGGAGCAGATCTTCTCTTTGGATCTACCTTCGGCGGTCCATTTATGAGCCTTCTCATAGTATATTTCCCGCAGATCCTCGTATTCAGCATTGTATCAACCGCTCTTTACAGAAAGACAAAGACAGTCTTCCCGGGAGCTATTATCTCAGCTATAATGGCATGCTGGATAGTAACAGGCGGATCGTCAATGCTTTAGCAAACAAAATAGGAGACGGGAATTTCCCGTCTCCTTTTAAGCTTCTTTTTCTATACGCCGTAGGGGTTGTTTTTGACAGCCTCTATTATTTTTTCTCTGACATCTGTAGGTCCAATTACTTCTACATCCTGAAGGTATTGAAGGGCCCAGTAAATGAGGCCTTCCGTTGCAGTATATACAGAGGCATCAAAGCTGCCGTCTTTATTTTCCTTTATCACGGTGTCACTTCCAAACTCTTCGATGACATATCTCAATACATTCTTTTTGCATCTTAGGAGCACGGTTTTGGGCTGTCCTGAATGGGCATATACAACCTTTTGGGCTGAATCAAGTTTTGCATCTCTTTTTGATATTTCAATTTTTTCATCAAGTATCTTTATATTTTTCATCATATCTATTCGGTAGAAGCCGGGATCCGTATGGCCCTTAGATATGAGGACGAGATAATACCTGTTGCCTTTGCAGATCATGCTGTACGGGCTTGCTGTATATGGTTCACTTCTCCTTGGCTTTAAGGTCTTGTCATAGTCATAATCCATATATGTAAAGGATATCTGCTTCTTTTCGTTTATAGCCTCTTCAAGTATTTCTATGTTTAAAAATACTTCGGGATTAGGAGATTTTTTATCAGGAGCAATGATGTTTGTGTAGCTGTAATTCTTCCTTTCGTAAGATGAAAGAAAAGCTCTGAGCTTTTCCATAAGCTCTTCAGTTTGCTTCTTTGATATATATTCGCATGAGTATACGGCATCGATGAGCAGTTTTACTTCAGCATCATCGAATTCTCTTGATAAAAGCTGGTATCCGATCCCGTTATCTTTAAAACTTAAAATGTCATAACCAAATTCCGAAAGGGCATCAACGCAGCCGTAGACGGTTCTCCTGTCTACTTTTCTGTCGTAAAGGGCTTCCATTTTTTCTATTACTTTTGGCGTTGATAATGCATGTTTATCATCCGTGTATTCTTTGAGAATATTGAGTATGCACAGCATATTTGACTTGTCTGTTGTAGATGCCATAAAGACCTCCTTGGTTTGAAAGTTTTGCGAGAGTAAGACTAATCATCTTCTGATAAGCATTCTATCATGGGTGCAAAAAAATGTACAGATACCTGCTGCATAATGTAGGTGCAGTTAAGGGGAGGAGGTAATGAAAATGAAACATTACAGAGTAGCAAACCGAATGAGATTTATATGTTTTCTTACACTGGTATGTATTCTTGCCGGCTTTATATTTTTGGGGGCAGTTAATAAAAGCGCAGCGGCAGGAAAGAAAAGCTATACGGAAGTTGTTGTAAAAGAGGGAGATACGCTTTGGGATATTGCAAAGAGCTGCGGCAATCCCCATGAGGATATCAGAGAGACAGTCTACCGCATATGCAGCATCAATGATATAAAGGCGGAAGATCTTCGTCCGGGACAGGTGATACTGGTGCCGGAAGAGTAAGTGAAAAATTGCATAAAGATTGCTATAAACCCGCTTTAGGAATATAATTACTTGTTAGCGGGTTTTTAATTTGGTATATTTCCCGCAGTGTATTTCATGATCGGAGATAAAACATGAATAATGATCCAATTGCAGTGGTTGATTCAGGAGTGGGCGGTCTTGCCTGCCTTGGTGCAATCAGAAAAGCAATGCCAAATGAAAATATAATATACTTTGGAGACACAGCCAATATGCCCTACGGCACAAAGAGCACTGAAGAGATAATAGACTGTGCTGACCGTTTCGGAAGGATTTTAAGCGGCCTTGGTGCAAAGATGATAATTCTTGCCTGTGGGACTTTGTCTTCCACAGTCATACCTTTTTTCTATAGGAATTATCCTCAGATACTTATTCAGGGAGTGATCGATCCCGCAGTGGGAGCCGTATCAAGGGCCTGCAAGGACGGAGACAGGGTCGGTGTTATCGCCACTCCAAGATCCATAGAAAGCGGTGCTTATCAAACAGCCTTCGAAAGACTTTCAAAAAAGCTTCAGGTCTCATACATGGGATGCCCGGATCTTTCTGTATACATAGAAAAGGGCGTTACAGACGGCCCCGAGATGGAGGCTTTGCTACATTCCTATCTCGATAAGATGGTAAATGAAGACGGCATAGAAACTTTACTTCTGGGATGTACCCACTATCCATTGGTAGGCGAATGCATAAACAGACTTTATCCGAATCTTAAGCTCATAGGTCCTGAAGCGGCTTTGGCAAAGAGCGCCTCGGTACTGCTTAGAGTTCACGGCCTTGATTCCGGAAGAGAAGAAGAGGGAAGTCTTGATATTTTTGCAAGCAGGAAAACGGAAAGCTTTACCTTAATGGCAGATAGACTCGGACTTGGAGATTATCCGGTGACGGAGGTTGAACTTTAATGACAAGAGATGAACTTTTCGAACTTCTTGAAATGGATACTGCTGAAGACTTCGGATATTTTGAGCAGTTTGCAGAGCTTCTGGAATGCGAAGATGACATCGAATATGATGATTTCTACGAAGCCATATCTAAGGTAGATGCCCAGACTCTCGCTGAAATAAACGAGAATTATTTTACGGAGATGGAAAAGGCATTTCCCGATGACTGCGATGATTTTTATGCTGTTATGCAGCCTGTATGGGATAATTTAAGGCTTCTTGCAAGGGACCTTGATGATGAGACATACAGAAGGGAATATGCAAACCAGCTGTATAAATTCCGCAATATGTATACAAACCCTGAAGGAGCTTCGGTTGACGGAGAAAGCTGCTCCGTAATGGAAGCCTTAGCCGAAAGCAGGGCATCAAAGATTGATAACGCAAAGCATAGCTATGATTTTGAAAACAGTCTGGATTTTACTCCCGATTACATAAGCATGCGTTTAGGAGGATTTGAAGAAGATGAATACGATAGTGACGATTCCGTGTAAAACTATTAGGGCAATGGCTAGAGAAATGCTGAAAGGCAAGTATTGGACATGCGTTTTGGTTGTCCTTTGCTGCCATGTTATAGCGTCTCTTCCCATGATGATTGCCGAGGCTTTCACAAAAAATGAAATTATTCTTACAATGATCGAGGTAGCAAGTTTTGTTGTAGAAGTATCAATGTCTTTGTGCTCTACAAGATTCTTCTTAAGAACATTCAGAGGCCAGGAAAACGGACTTGACAGTTTTACAGAGCCTCTTTACCTCACCTGGAAGGCTGTTGCAATGGAGTTTATATCCTATGTGCAGATCTTCCTTTGGTCTCTTCTTTTAATTGTTCCCGGAATTATCTGCGCTATAAAGCATGCACAGAATTTCAATGTAATGATAGACAACCCGGAGTTTTCTCCCATGGAATGCATTGAAAGAAGCCATGAGATCATGGAAGGAAACAAGTGGAAATTTGTAAAGCTTACCTTAAGCTTTATAGGTTGGAGTTTTCTTGCAGAGCTTCCGGCATCGTTATATATGTATGCTTACGGACCCAAAATTGATATGTTGGTTTTCAGTGACAACATGACTGTACAGCAGGTGAATGAAATATTAATGGAGTACAGAGAAGCTCTCAGCGCATTCAATTCGCAGCTGATCCCTATACTTCTTGGTCTCATTCCTTTGCTTGTCCTTGCATATAGATCTGTTGCCAATGCAGCATTTTACGATCTTGCATCCGGTAATCTTATTGTTCAAAGCGATTCTCAAAACGCTGAAGGATTTGTTCAGTAACTTGTCTGAGTTTTAAAGTGATGGAATATACGGCTCTTGTTTCTGATTCGAGAAAAGCAGTCCCGGGCTGCCTTTTCTTCTGCAAGGGGAAACAGTTTAAAAAAGAATATTTGGATGCAGCCATCAAAAGGGGCGCTGCAGCATATGTGTCGGAGACGGATTATGAGGAAACTGTCCCCTGCATTTTGGTGCCCGATATAAGGGTAGCTATGGCTGATTATGCCAAAGAATTCTATGGTGATCCGTCGTCAAAATTAAACCTTGTAGGGCTTACCGGAACTAAGGGAAAGTCTACGACACTTTACTTTCTTAAAAGCATAATGGAAAGTTCAAGCCTTTGCGGTGAAGGAAGATTCGGATATCTTTCATCAATAGACGATTACGACGGTATTAACAGAGTTGAAAGCCATCTGACTACTCCTGAAGCATTAGAGCTTAACGAGTATTTATCAAACATGGTCAAAAGCGGTATTTCCTATGCAGGCATGGAAGTATCGTCTCAAGCTCTTAAATATGACAGAAGCCGCGGTCTTCGTTTTAAGGCCGGCTGCTTTACCAACTTTTCAGAGGACCACATAGGTCCTGATGAACACAGCGATATAGAGGATTATTTCTCATCTAAGTTAAGGCTTATATCCCAGTGTGATACTTTTGTTCTAAACTTGTGTTCTGACAGAGCATCCCTTGTTCTTGATGAGTGCATAGATAAAAAGAGTGAGGGTATTTTAAAGAGCATTATTTGCTTTTATCCCGATGCAAATGCCCTTCCAAAGGACCTCATTCTCAAGGCTGAGGAAAACAGCGACAAAATATATATCATTTCAGATATAGAAAAGGAAAAAGAAGAAACAGAATTTATTCTATCAGGGATTGGAAGGCTTAAGCTTTCCATGCCCGGACTTTTCAATATTGATAATGCAGCTATGGCGGCAATCCTTGCTGAAGTCCTCGGAGTGCAAAAGGATGATATTTCAAGGGGACTGATGCTTGCAAAAGCTCCGGGACGCATGGAAGTATTCAGAAATGAAAAAAGAGACCTTACCGTAATAGTCGATTTTGCTCATAACGAATTCGCCTTTGATAATATCTTTTCCACTGTTAAAAAAGAGTACAGCAATATAATAGCGGTCTTTGGATGCCCCGGAAATAAAGCACCGGAAAGGCGTATAGGAATGCCTAGATCTGCTTCAAAGTTTGCAAGTTATGTATATGTAACAGAAGACGATCCCTTTAAGGAAAATGTTTCTGACATATGCAGGGAGGTATATGCAAACCTTGTAAGTTTCGGTGGAAAAGGCGAAATTGTAGAAGACAGAAAAGAAGCCATAAAAAGGGCTATTGAAAATGCTCCTAAAGGCAGCGCCATTCTTCTTCTTGCAAAGGGAAGAGATACCTTTATGCACAGAGAAGCCTTTGATCCTTATGAATCAGATCCTGTCATCGCAGAGGATGTTCTGAAAAATCTATAGTTTCAATGAATATCAATGAAAAACTATTAAAAATTGAAAGAGAAAATGCATTCTCAAAGTCAAACAGACTTCTTAAGGAATTTAAAGATTCTCATCCCCATGCAAATATTATATCCCTCGGAATAGGGGATGTATCTTTTCCTGTTGCCAAGCCTATTTTGAATGCGATGAAAAAGGCTTGCGACGATCTTTCCGATATGAAGACCTTCCAAGGCTACGGAGCCTACTGGGGAATAGAATCCTTAAGAAAGGCCATAAGCGAAAATGATTATGAGGGTCTTTCCATAGGACCTGAAGAAATATATGTGGGAGACGGTACAAAGACTGATTCTACGGCCTTGCTTGAAATCTTTTCTATGGAGAGCAGGATATTGACGGGAAATCCATCCTATCCCATATACAAAAACGGTGCCTATGCCCTTGGCAGGGATATTTTCGAGGCGGATTGCGATGATGAATTTAAGATGGTCATCCCCAGTGAGCATTTTGATGTTATATACATATGCTCCCCCTGCAATCCCGTGGGCAACGCATACACGAGGGATGAACTTTTGAAGTGGATAGCATATGCCAAAAGGGAAGATGCTGTCATCATCTTTGATAATGTATATAAGGATTTTGCAAATGATCCCGATATTCCGAGAAGCATATACGAGCTCGAGGGAAGCCGGTCTTGTGCTGTAGAGCTTCGTTCCTATTCTAAAAATATATCCTTTTCAGGAACCAGATGTTCATACATGGTTATTCCAAAAGAATTTGGAGAAGAATTCCATTCCCTGTGGCGCGAAAGAACCATCAACCGCTTTAACGGAGCTTCATATGTTGCCCAAAAGGGAGCTGAGGCATCCTACCTTCCTGAAGTAAGAAAGCTTACAAAAGAAAGAATTGATATATATAAAGGCAATGCAGATATTTTAAAAGATGCGCTTAAAGTTTCAGGCTTTACATTCTTTGGCGGCACTGATTCTCCTTATATATGGGCGCAGACGCCTGACAGGCTTGAATGCTGGGATGCTTTCAGATTCTTTCTTGAAGAAATGAACATAGTTGTCGTTCCCGGCCTCATATTTGGATCCAAAGGAAAATACAGCATACGCTTAAGTGCCCTCGGAAGCAGAGAAAGCACATTGGAAGCAGCAAAGAGAATCAAATCATACTATGAAAAAAATTCTTAGCATATTGACACCCATATGCCTTGTTCTTGGCATCGCCTTCGGTCTCCTATTTGGAGACCTTGTTTCATATGTGGAATTTATCGGAGTATGGTATGTCAATATATTAAAGGTTTTCATAGGACCTGTAATTTTTACGAGCATAGCTCTTACCATATATAAATCTGCGGGAAACAAGGACAGGCTCATATTAAAGTCTGTTATTTGCTTTGTTCTCATGTTTCTTTGCTCGTTTATTCTTTCAAGCCTTCTGGTATCATTATTTAATCCTGCCGGAAGCTTTAGACGATTTCTTATGCTGCTTTTGTTTCTTTGACTGTTTCTACATATTGTTTTGCTTTCTCATTATCGAATTCGCCTTCCCACTTCGACATAACAATGGCCGCTAATGCATTTCCTAATACATTGACAGATGAGCGAATCATATCTAAAATGCGGTCAATTCCCGCAATTAACGCGATACCTTCTAGTGGTAACCCCATTGAACCTAACGTTGCTAATACAACAACGAACGATGCACCTGGAACTCCCGCCATACCTTTGGATGTTAACATGAGAACGAATAATAACGTTATTTGCTCTGTCAGTGACATGTGCACACCGTACATTTGTGCAACAAATAATGCCGCTAACGCTTGATAAATAGCCGATCCAGTCAAGTTAAATGTATAACCTGACGGAATTACGAAAGAGGCAACTGCCTTTGGACAACCGAACTCTTCCATCTTTCTCATTATATTAGGTAAAACAGCTTCTGAACTTGCTGTCGTAAATGAAAGAATAAGTTCTTCTTTTAAAATTTTCATTAATGTAAAAATGTTTACGCCAACCATTCTTGCATTAATACCTAATACAATCACAACGAATAGTATAACAGTTACGTATACAGCTAGCACTAGTTTTCCTAAAGGAAGTAGTGTTGCTACACCAAATTTTGCAACCGTAACCGCAATTAATGCGAATACACCAAATGGTGCAAATTTCATCACTTGATTTGTAACCCAAAACATCGCTTCGAGTACACCTTCAAAGAAGTTAAAAACAGGCTTTCCTTTTTCTCCAATTGCTGCGACTCCTAAACCGAATAATACTGAGAAGAAAATAATCGGTAATAAGTCACCTTGTGCAATCGATTCAAATACGTTTTTCGGTACGATATGAACAATCGTCTCAGCGAATCCTTGCTTCTCTGTAGCATCTGCTGTTTGTTTATAAGAAGAAATGTCACTTTGCTGTAAGTTATTCATATCAACGCCAGTACCTGGCTGGAATATATTCGCCGCGAGTAACCCCATTAAAATAGCGATCGTTGTAATGATTTCGAAATAAAGAATTGTCTTCCCGCCTAATTTCCCAAGCTTCTTCATATCGCCTACACCGGCTACCGCAACAATTAATGCTGAAATAACAATTGGTACTACAATCATTTTAATTAAGTGAATAAATATATCCCCAATTGGTGTGATATAAGAAATCGCCGTTTTATTGCCATAAAAGACTGCCCCTACTACAATCCCTAAAACAAGCGCGACAAAAATTTGTGTTGCCAATCCGAATTTTTTCATTTATGTTCATCCCCTTCATGCGAACGCTTTCAATTTGAATTTATAAAAGCTACTCACACATCTTATAAGCGAACCTACAAAATCATACAAAAACCTACAAGTTCGTCACAAAAAATTCAAATATTTTTCTTCTTTTTTTCATTGACACCATTTTGTTAAAAAACGATAAAATAAACTTGATAAGTAATCAGATTATTGCGTATAATCAAAAAGATATATACTTACAACAAATCAAAATGAAAAGGAGTGGATGTTATGAAAAACTATACAAAGCAATTCGTTCTAGCTTCT
>CAZALQ010000036.1:0-11675 GCA_964485605.1 uncultured Oscillospiraceae bacterium | reverse complement strand
AAGAATAGATACGGCGAAGAAAAGTGCGATACAGTACAGGGCTTCCTTATTTATGCCTGTGATATGCTCCATAGAGAGGGCGTATATGTAAGTGTAGACGTATTCGGAGAAAGCTCATTTGGATACATGCCTGCTTACGGTCAATACTGGCCCGCTATTTCTAACGTGGTCGATGCCATTTCGGGAATGCCTTATCTCGATCACTTTGAGACAAACATACCGGAAAGATGGGAGAATCCCTACCAGACCGTATATAACTGGGCTTATGGGGCAAACAAACTTCAAAATACTATTCCGACACCGGCCATAGCAAGAACATGGATAACCGGATGGGATACGCCTTACTGGGGACCTTATATGACCTGCGATGCAAATTATATTGCAAAACAAGCACAGGGACTTTGGGATGCAGGCCTTACAGGTGGCTTCCTCACCTGGGGTACGTGCAATCTCGATAGATACTATAATTTCAGCTGGGCATGGAATAACAACTATTGATCTTATTAATTCCGCTACAGTATTATTTGATGAATTCAATACAAAACTATACAAAACCGGAGTGATGAAATGCATCACTCCGTTTTTTGATATCAATGTCTACTTGTGGTTTTCATCGTAGTGCTTGCAGAAATCGTCGATATCCATCATTGTTTGTAACTCATAAAATCCATAGAAAGTAGGATTGTTATGTACTATTCCATCATGGAATTGAAGCAAAACAATTATTCAATGTAATTGACTATAAAAAAATGATAGCATAATTATAGAAAGGAGGTTTAAGAATCAACCAATAATACCCATAAGATATTTTTACATCTACATTTTAAGCGTAATATGGAGGAATATTATTATGAAAATTAATGATATTTTGCAGCATATTAGAAAGTATGAGAGATACCTCTCAATAACTCATGTGATAGTAACCATTGGATTTATTTTAATTGCTGTTGCTATGCATTGGCATGAGTCAGAATGGTTTCACTTTTTCTCAAAATTGCTCTCATTTATAGTTGGCATATCTATTCTATTTTCTGCTTATTTAGACTTTTATTCAATTCAATTAAAAAAGAAAAGTATTGATACACAATCAAAAGTGTCCGTAAAAAAACTGATAACTGCATTGATTATAGGAGTGGTAATAAGTAGTATATTAATGTTTATTATCAATATACTCATAAACATTGTCATAAACAAGACTTCAGTTTTTGATGATTATATAACTGCAACGTTATGCATTCTCTCTAGTGTGTATTTCGTCATTTTTATGATAGTATGCCTCATTGGAGAATATAAAAAACAGAGATAGTTGAAATACCGTATAAAGGTACAATGAGTGTTTTGATTCAAATCGATGCAAAAAAATAAAAGTACTATGTGGAGTTGCTCTTTAAGGGCAGCTCCATTAATTGTTTTGCTAAATCATTTCTAGATTTTCAAGAAGCTGTCTAATATGTTTTTCTAATTCGCTATTTTCTTTTTTTATCGAAATGCTTACAGGTATTTCAAGGTCTATATCAGATAGGTCTATAATTCCAAAGATATCTTTGTTCAATTTTCTTGCTGCAGTACTAGTCAATATTGCAGGAGTATTGGTATTCGCTATTTTATTTATAAAGATTGCAGAATCATATTGATTATTAATTTTGGCTTTGAAATTGTGGTGAATTTTATATAATTTAAGTAGGGAACTGATTAAACCAGAGCTGCCCAGTGTGATGTATTCATTAAATGGCAAGGTGTCCAAACTTGCAGATGAAGGGAGCGTGTCGAAAATTGATTTATTATATACGACTGAAAGATAATCTTTATATTCTAAAGAGATAATGTTGTTAGATGCTATATTTCCAATAGTAAAATATATATCACACTCATTTCTATTAAAAAGGTCTTCTATCTCAGGGATTGAAAGAAGAATATCCTTAATATCGGAACTATTCTCTTTTTTATCATAACTATTAATAAAAAACCCTACAGCATTTTGTAGAATAGATATATCGTTTGAGCAGATTGTTATAGAGTGTTGATGCTCACTATAGTCTATGATTTTATTCCACTCCAATACTATTTGATTTGCGTGCTTCTCAAAAAAAACGCCCGTATTCTGTTAAAACTAGATGATTATTTACACGATAAAAAAGATTATTTTGAAGCTCGGATTCCATACGTTTAAGTGATCTACTTAAAGCGGATTCAGTAATAAATAATTCATCAGATGCTTTGGTTAAATTAAGAGTTTCAGCAACTTTTATAAAGTATAGAAGTTGATCTATAGTCATGGGACCACCTCAGGCGCAAACATACTGTTTATACTATTCCACTATGGAATGGTAGGGATCATTTCATTCATTATACATCAATGTAAGATAATGATAACATTAACTATGAAATACTTTTTTATTGACATGATCTGATATTGTTTAATGAAAGGAAGAAAAGTAATATGATCCCGTCTGTTTATCTTGCTGCTGCATTTGGCTTATATTATTTGCTTAGCTATATTTTATTTCACCTTTCTCCTTATGAGACAGAACACAAAGCGATAAAAGAAAAGTTGACTGTGCTCATCCTGGCAGGATTTGTTGCGGTAATAGTTTTCACGAAAAGCTTTAGGATTAGTTATATTTTTGCGGCGTATATGGTAAGATGGATCGCGATTTCTGTGTTGGAGAAAAAAGATAATATATCCCCGGCAATTATCAAACATTCGGTTTTCTCTGCAGCTTATTCATGTGTAGCTTTTACCCTGGGATTTTTCTTTATTGTTGACAGCATCAGTTTGTCATATTTGTTACGATAGGATCTATCAGCAGCTGTTCTTATAACAATCAAAAAAGAGTGATTCAATTGATCGCTCTTTTTTGATCTGTAAGTCTATATCAACTTTAAATCGTGTAAAACACTCTTAATATGGTTTCTTAAGCCATAGTCTCGTTTCGCAATAGATACATTTACATGAATCTTAAGATCATCATCTACCAGATCGACTGTACCGAAAGTATTTGCATCTAATTTACGTGCTGCTGCCTTTGTCATTATGGCTGGTGTGTTAGTGTTCATTATTCTGTTTACCAAGATCGCAAAGTCGTTTTGGTAATTTATTTCAGCTCGAACATCATGAAGCACAGAATATGATTTTAGCATTGCGCTTATTGGTCCTGAGCTTTCCAAAGTGATGTATTCTTCGAACGGAAGATCACATAAATCTGCAGATGAGGGTAGACTGTCAACTATAGTTTTATGATACGCAACAGATAGCAGATCTTCGTATTCTATGGTTATGACATTTTGAGACATTATTTTTCCAATGGTAAATGAAATATCACATTCATTTCTGTTGAACAATTCTTCTATTTCAGGAACAGAAAGAAGAAATTCTTTGACATCAGAACTACTTTCCTTTTTATCATAACTGTTTATAAAAAAACCTACGGCATTTTGAAGAATACTTGTATCGTTTGAGCAAATGATTAGGGATCTTTTTCTGTCTTTATTGTAGCTTACAACTTCGCTCCATTCATTTGCTATTATACGTGCGTGTTTTTGTAAAAAAGCACCATAATCTGTGAGTGCTAATCGATTGTTATTTCGTATAAAAAGATCGCTACCAAGTTCCTTCTCCATTCTCTTTATTGATTTACTTAAAGCGGATTCAGACATAAACAATTCTTCAGATGCTTTGGTTAAATTAAGAGTTTCAGCAACTTTTATAAAGTATAGAAGTTGATCTATAGTCATGGGACCACCTCCGGCGCAAACATACTGTTTATACTATTCCACTATGGAATGGTATGGATTATCATATTCATTATACATCAATGTAAGATAATGATAACATTAACTATGAAAGAATATTTGGTACATCCATAGGTTTATTTGTGTTCGATGCTCCCTCTGTATTAGATGTATCACTAATAAATGTAACTTACTATGATTATTATAGGTATGGGAGCAATGACAACTATATTGTTTTTCATGGTAATTTGATTGGTGATAACAATGGAAGTACATATTCGCCACTACTGGGTTTGGAGTTAACTGGTGGTGTAAATCCGAATTTTGGATATGTTTATGCGTCACGTAGTTTGGGGGTTCCGTACTAAAAATGAAGATTTTCAATAATAAAATATGTATCACGACTATTTTTATAGCTATCTGTATGTTTTTGTTCACTTCTTGTGATTCAAAAGGTGAAAGCAAAGAAACAAAGTTAAATGGGCCATATGGTTGTTTGATCTCAGATATAACAGTTTCTTCAACGGATGACTCCTGGAATGTTTATTCGTTTGCATTTGATAGGATCATCTATAATGATGAAGATGTGAATAAGATAAAAATAGGCGATAGGATTGCAGTAGATATACCTAATGCCGAAGGATACTATGGCAAAGACATCGTGATCGAGGATATTCGATCATGGGGTTCTTCAAATGATCAAAACCTTTTATATACCATTAACGATAAAGGGATCACCTTTGATCAATTAGGGAATAATGAATATGACCGATTGCTCAAAACGGATGAAGGATGGGTATTGAGTCGCCATTATAGCAATGGGGCATCGATTCCTTATTGGAAATATATCGAAAGTGTTGAAATCATATTCGATGACAAAACTGCGGTATTTACCACCATGGCGAGTGAAGACCCGATGGCTCAAACTCAAATCAGCTATAAAGAAATAGCTGAGATAGAGGGGCCTTTCTTCGGTATGGCACATCTAACGGATAACCATGTAGATTACATTGTCCTCATATTAGACTGGCAACATTTTTATTAATTATGTTATAAGATTGTCGAATGGAATCAAAACGGGAATTTAACTCAATATATTACCATTACAACATAGTATATAGTATATTTGGGAAGGAGGTAAAGCGATTCATAGCAATATGAACTGTCAAGAAGAGGTTAATGTTTTTGCTAATTGGTTAGATACGGAGGTAGCATATGAAAAGGTTGATCTGTATTGTTCTATGTATGATGCTAATTTCTATCATTCCAGTATATGCGGATGAAATAGGGAAAACAGAATGTGAAAATGACTATCAGGAAGTCATGGAAATATATGAAGCCATAGAGAGGTATTTCCCCGGGATCGTTGAGAAGCCATCAAGGGAATCATTACATGCTTATAGCGATCGTTGCATTGATTGTAAAGAACAGTTAGCTGATTTGAGGGTAGTACATGAGTACTCAGCTATTGATCAGGATGGCTGCAAACAAACATTACTTGAATTAAATAACGGTGGATATATTATAACAGGAATATATGACTCAACCGGGACCAGTGGATTGACCAATAACTCATCTAATGTGTATACCATGTATTGGTATTATTGGGGATATGGTAGCCTATACTATAGAGTAGATGCAAAGCTTAGGAGGATCTTTGACACATCGACTGGTTTGTTTATGTTCGATTCTCCATCAGTGCTAGATGTTACGCTTACAAATATTACGTATTATACTTACTATAGATATGGCTCGTATTTAAACAATATGGTATTTAGGGGCAATTTGATCTATGGAAATGATTACGGATCCTACGATACGTTGTTTGGAGTAGAATTGACTGGCTATGTTAATGCAAATTCTGGAGCAGTATTTGTATCGCACAACTGTGGTGTTCCATATTAAGGTGTAAAATATGCATTCTGGCGTAAAAAAAGTCTTAGCTATCATCTTGTGTAGCTTCATTTGTATTATCAACTCTTCATGTGGAAAGAGTCAGATAGAACCTATACAATACACGGGGTTTTATATGTTTGAATTACAGCAAGATACTGTGATGTCTAATGAACCGGGCATTACAGCGCAAGCAAATATATTTACACCTTATATCCTTACAGAAGAGGAATTGTTAGGATTGGAAACCGGTGATGTCATTTCAATAGATAATCCTATTGAATCAGGGTACACATATGAGGACATTCTAATAGAGACTATCAGGGAGTTTGTTTCTCCTGAAGGTGAAAACTATTATGTTATCAACATGGAAGAAACCGACCGCCAGCAGTTGGTAGGAAAGGAGTTTTACGGATTTTATCATGCTGATCAGGGATGGATACTATATCATGTTCATGCAGATGATTTGCTTATAGCTGATCACATTGTGTTTGTGGACACCATCAATGTTACTTTTGATTCTAAAACAAATGTTGTTACATCCATGATAGCAAAAGACTACTACAAAGAAGATAAAATCAGTTGTGATGAAATAAAAGGATTGGATAGTTACTCGGGAGGTCTCTATCTTACCGACAATCATGCTGATTATGCAGTATTCGAGTTAAACTGGGCGGATTATTATAAGGCTAGATAGATAAAAAGGGCAGTTCAATGTAACTGCCCTTTTGTTGTACAAAAAATTCGGTATTTATTTATGCTTTTCATCGTAGGTCCTGCAGAAGTCATCTATATCTTTTATAGCCTTTTCGAGCTCTCCTGGTTCAGGGAGCATGACCACTCTGAAATAATTGGGTTTAGGATAGTCAAATCCTGATCCCGGGACAACCATGACATGCTTTTCTCTGACAAGTTCCATTGCAAATTGTTTGTCGTCTTTGATGTGTACCTTTTCGGGATCGATTCTGACAAAGCAATAAAGAGCTCCTGTATTCTTAATTACTGACAGGCATTCAGATTGGTTTACAGCATTAATTGTTGCCTCTCTTCTTTCATATATCATTCCGCCCGGGGACATCATTTCTATTGTATATGCGGGATCTGAAAGTGCTGCAGGAACGCAGAACTGGGCTGCAGTATTTGAGCAGAGCCTTACTGATGAAAGTGTTTCAAGAACGGTTTTAAAGTCTTTTCCTTCTTCAGTATTAAATCCTGATGTTGTCATCCATCCGCAGCGAAGTCCGCATACTATATGGGATTTTGAAAGACCGTTGAAGGTTATGACCGGAATGTCCGGGGCTAAAGCGGCAATTGAATTGTGCTTTGCGCCGTCCATCAGAAGTCTGTCATAAATCTCGTCTGCAAGGATGACCAGACCGTGTTTTCTTGCTACATCACATATTTCAAGAAGAAGCTCTTCAGAATAGAGAGCACCTGTGGGGTTGTTTGGATTTATTATGACTATAGCCTTTGTTTTTGGTGTAATTCTTGATTCAATATTCTTTGCATCCGGCATCCAGTTTTTATCCTCAAAGCATTCATAAAAAACGGGTGTCCCTTCTGCAAGAAGTATACTGTTGGACCACAGGTTATAGTTAGGGCATGGGCAGAGAACTTCATCGCCCGGGTTTACCATTGCCGTACATACCATTTCTGCAAGTTCTGATACGCCGTTTCCAAGGTAAATATCGCCGGTGTCTATATCTTTAAACCCCTTGGATCTATCATAGGCAAGTATTGCTTCCTTTGCTTCCTTGAGCCCAGTTGACTCAGAATAGGCTGCAGCTTTGTCCATTGCATCACTTATTGCCTTTTTTAAGCTTTCCGGCATAGGAAAGCCAAAGGCTGCTGGGTTTCCTGTGTTTATCTTGAGCACCTTGTTTCCCTCTGCCTGTACGCGAAGGGCCTCTTTATATACAACGCCTCTCGTACCGCTTGCAATATGTTTGGTTCTGTCTGCAGTAAGCATGGTATCTACCTCCTGAATCTAATTACTTATTTTACAATTCTGAAGCTCAAATATCAATAAAATGGCTGTGATTTCTGAAAATATGCATATGGCTAAGTTATATGGTATAATATGCGGCGTTATGAGCATTCTTGACATATCAAAACTAAATTACAGCATAGGCGTTGAAGACATCTTAGAAGATGTAAGCTGTATCGTTAATGAAAGAGACCGCATAGGGATAGTAGGCGTTAACGGTGCAGGAAAATCAACACTTATGAAGCTTATCATGGGTGAGTGGGATTCATCCCTTATCTCAGCAGGTGAAGCTTATGAAAAAGACTCCGGCACAATTTCATTTGCCAGAGATATTTCAGTTGCATATCTTAAGCAAAGAGAACATTTTATCCCGGGAATTACTGTATGGGATGCTCTTGACAGCAAAATAGACCCAAAAGAGTTTGAGGATAAAAACGGTTACTCCCTTGAAAAGGGCAAGCGGGGAATACTCACATCCCTCGGATTTGGTGAGGATACATATACCCAGGAAGCTGTATCTCTTTCGGGAGGTGAGCAGACAAGACTTGCTCTTGGAGCCGTGCTTTTAAAAGAGCCGGATCTTTTGCTTCTTGATGAGCCTACAAACCATCTTGATATACCAACCCTTCAGTGGCTTGAAACAAGGCTTAAGTCGTATAAAGGAACTCTTATGATAGTATCCCATGACAGGTATTTTCTTGACAGGGTCGTAACTAAGATATTTGAGATAGAGAACAAGCACCTTAATATATATAACGGGAATTACAGCGAGTATAAAGAAAGAAAACAGATTCTCTATGAAGAGGCCTTAAGGCATTATGAACAGCAGGCTGAAGAGATAAAGCATGAGGAAGACTTGATAGCCCGCTGGTACGGAAGGGGTACCGAAAAGCTCATAAAAAGGGCACAGAGCAGGGAGAAAAGGCTTGCCCATGTCGAAAGGCTTGAAAGACCTCAGATAATAAAAGATGAGATAAGGCTTTCCTTTAAGCAGAATCTCCAAACAGGCAACGATGTCGTCCTTATAGATGGTCTTGCCTTCGCATATCCCGATGCACCTGAGGACTTTTTGATTTCTGATTTCGATGCGATCATAAAGAAAGGGGAAAGGATCTGCATTACAGGTCCAAACGGCGCCGGAAAGACAACCCTTCTTAAGATGCTCATGGGGAAATTAAGACCCAGCAAGGGAAGAATAAAGCTCGGGACAAATGTGGTCCCCGCATATTATGATCAGCAGCAGGAAAATCTAAATCCAAACAATACGGTCCTTGAAGAACTGTATAACTCAAGAGGAGTTCTAATAGGACCTGACGAATATGTAAGTATAGAGAGCAGATACACACAAACAGACCTAAGAAAAATGCTGGGTGCCATGTGCTTTAGAGGTGATGATGTCTTTAAAAAGGTGGGCAGCCTTGCAGGCGGAGAAAAGGCAAGGCTTTCTCTGCTTAAACTCATGATGTCAGGTGCCAATGTCCTTATACTGGATGAACCTACGAACCATCTTGATATTACTTCAAAGGAAGTCTTTGAAGATGCTCTTCTGGCATTCCCCGGAACAGAGATCATTGTGTCTCACGATAGGTACCTGATCGATAAAGTTGCTACAAGGGTAATAGAGATAGGAGAAAAGGATAAGCCTTCAGGTCCTGTTTTGGAAAAATCAAAGGAAGAGGCTGTTTTAGGTTTTGGTGGCTTTGTTAAAGGCTCCGAAGAAGAAAGGCAGGCTAAAAAAAGAGCTGAGACCGAGAAAAGAAGAAATGAAAGAAAATCAGCTGAAGCGGAAGCAAAGGTCAGCGCTTTAGAAGAGGAAAAGAAGGCTTTGGAAGACAAGCTATGTCTTCCTGAAATCTTTTCAGACCCTGAAAAGGCAAATGAGGTTTCAAAGAATCTCGAGGAGGTAAAGAGAAAGCTCGAGGAAGCCTATGAGGAATGGCTTGAGCTTTTGGGATAGGTTTTCTTGCTATTTGCACAATGAGGACGAAATAATAGCATCTAATATTGTAGGATAAGCAAATAAAAGAGGTGTATAGGTGTGAAAAAACACCTTGTTTACTTAAAAAGTGCATAGTATAATTCATACTGTCCTAATTGATCAATTAAAGGAGGAAAGAAAATGGCATACAGAATTACAGACGCTTGCGTATCTTGCGGAACATGTGCAGAAAACTGCCCCGTAGAAGCAATCACAGAGGGAGACGGCATCTATGTTATCGATGCTGATGCTTGCGTAGATTGCGGAACATGCGCAGAAAACTGCCCCGTAGATGCACCTGTACAGGAGTAATTAAGCAAACTTTAGAGGCGCAGCCAATATGGCTGCGCTTCTTTTTTGCTGAAGACAAGGTGGTATAATAAAGATATGATTGTAACAGGATTATCCGGAAAAAGCGGAACAGGGAAAAGTTATGCATCTACCGAGCTCTCAGTAAAGCTTGGAATCGACGCCATCATTGATGACGGGCTTTTGATTGCAGAGGGTCAGATCTTTGCCGGAGAATCTGCAAAAAAACAGAAGACTAAAATAGGTGCCATCAGGGCTGCTGTGTTTCAGAATGAATCTGCGGCTGAAGACATGAGATTTGCCATAGCAAAGCTTAATCCAAAGCATATTCTGATTTTGGGAACCTCCGATGAAATGGTAGAGCTTATTGCAAAAAGACTTGGGCTTCCGGAACCTGAAGAAATAATCCATATTGAGGATATTACGACTGCAAAAGACAGGAGCATAGCTGAAAAAAGAAGAAGAGAGCAGGGTATGCATACGATTCCCGCTCCAACCTTTCAGGTAAAGAAAAAGTTCTCAGGTTTTTTTATAGATCCTAAGAGAGCTTTTAGAAAGAAAGAAAACAAGACAAAGACAGTCATAAGACCAACTTACAGTTATCTTGGCGCTTATGAAATCTCCGACAGGGTTATTATTCAGATCGTCGAGCATGTTGTTTCTATTACTCCCGGCTGCGGAAAGCTCTTGTTTGCTTCCTGTATTAACGGCAGCGACGGTATGTATATCAGAGCTATAATTATGGCCGAGAGAGGAAGAAGCATGATTTTTGCAGCCGAGACCCTTCAAAGAAGGGTATCTACTGCTGTTTCCCATATGACATCCTTTAATGTTCTTGGTGTAGAGGTAGAAATAAGAGGATATATTAAGGCTTCTTAAGAGCTTAAAATCACAAACAAACCATCTTTTATTATTCATCCCCTGTTGACTTTATGGCGGCAGGGGATTATATTATACATAGTCTTTAGCACTCGATTTAAATGAGTGCTAACAACCCATATATCCATAATTATATGGTTTAAGAAACAAAGCTGTGTTATAATATGCTTTGCGTGTAAAAAAAGTAAGTCAAGGCCTTTGGGCCATGATAAATAACAGGAGGAAATATTATGACAATTGTACCTATGGGAAACCGCGTCCTTCTTCAAAAGGATGAGGCCGTAGAAAAGACAGCCGGCGGACTTCTTCTTGCAGCATCTGCTAAAGAAGAGAGCACGATGGCAACAGTAGTAGCAGTAGGACCTGAAGTTCCCGAAGAACTCAAGGTCGGTGACAGAGTCATCTATTCAAAGTTTGCAGGAGAAGCCATCAGCGTTGACGGCAAGGATTGCCTGCTCGCAGAAGCCAAGGATATTCTGGCAATAGTAAGATAGAGGAGTAATTATGTCTAAAGAAATCGATTTTGGCGAAAGCGCAAGAAGAAAACTTCAGAGCGGCGTAGACCAGCTCGCAAATACAGTTAAGATCACACTCGGACCTAAGGGAAGAAACGTAGTTATAGCAAAGCAGTACGGTTCTCCGCTCATCACCAACGACGGTGTTACCATCGCCAAGGAAATTGAGCTTGAAGACGGATTCGAAAACATGGGCGCACAGCTCGTAAAGGAAGTAGCTTCCAAGACGAACGACGTGGCAGGAGACGGAACTACTACAGCTACTCTTCTCGCTCAGGCGATCATACATGAAGGATTCAAGAACGTTGCCGCAGGCGCCAACCCCATGGTACTCAAGAGAGGTATCCAGGGAGCAGTAGACGTAGCAGTAAGCGAACTCAAG
>CAZALQ010000035.1:0-12414 GCA_964485605.1 uncultured Oscillospiraceae bacterium | reverse complement strand
TACTTTTTATATAATTCCAGGATCAGATGGAGGGGGAAGGCGAGAAGACAGACAAACCCTTACAAAGACAGTGAAATCTGCACAAAATCTGACTATCCAGTAATTGCTTTTGTACAAAACATAACTGAGAAGCAGCAACAAGCGAAAAAGAGGCCTGCCTGCCAAAACACATGTGTTATCAAGCCTGCACAAAAAAAGATCATGCAGGTACCAAAGGTAAGTGAGGGTGCATTGGTAAGTCCGGTCATAGCAGGCTTTGGACCCTGCGGCATATTTGCAGCTCTTGTTTTGGCAAGAGCCGGGGCAAAGCCAATAGTCCTTGAAAGAGGTCCTTCCATGGAAGAGAGGGTAAAGGCTGTCGAACATTTTTGGAAGACGGGAGAGCTTGATCTAAAGGCCAATTGCCAATTTGGAGAAGGAGGGGCCGGCACCTTTTCAGATGGAAAACTGACGACAGGTACAAAATCTGAGTTCAGGCATTTCGTTCTTGAAGAGTTTGCAAAGGCCGGTGCCAATCCTGAAATCCTATACATGCAAAAGCCCCATATAGGTACGGATGTTTTAAGGAGCGTAGTTGTCAGCTTAAGGAAAGAAATTGAAAGCCACGGAGGAAAAGTATTATTTAATACTGCCCTTGAAGATATAGTCCTTGAGGACGGCAGAGTGGCAGGCGCAAAGCTTTCAGACGGAAGCATCATAAGGACAAATGATATAATTTTGGCCCTTGGTCATTCGGCACGAGATACCGTAAGAGCTCTTTGTGAAAAGGGAATTGATATGGAAAAGAAGCAATTTTCCATGGGCGTCAGAATAGAGCATCCCCAAAGCCTTATCGATAAAGCTCAGTACGGAGGCGATGCATCTAAGTTTGGCCTAGGTCCTGCCGATTATAAGCTGAATGTAAGGACTAAAGACGGAAGGGGAGTATATACCTTTTGCATGTGTCCCGGAGGGGTCGTAGTCAATGCAAGCTCCCATGAAGGCTGCATTACCTGCAACGGAATGAGCTATTTCAAAAGAGATTCGGGGAAGGCAAATTCGGCACTTCTTGCAGATGTGAGAAAGGAAGATATCCCCGGAGACAGTCCCATATCCGGTATAGCATTTCAGGAAAAGTATGAAAATCTTGCATTTAAGCTGGCAGGAAATACATACAGCCTTCCAACAGAACTCCTTTCTTCATTTATGACAGAAGGCAGATTAAAGGAATGTTTACCGGGCTTTGTATACGAGTCTTTAAAAGAGGCGATTCCTAGCCTTGGACGAAAATTGAAAGGATTCGATGATCCGGATGCACTGATGTATGCCATTGAGAGCAGATCTTCAAGCCCTGTAAGGATATTAAGAAACAGCGAGGGGTTTGCTTTAAAAAGCGGCGTAGAAATCAAAGGTCTGTATCCTGCAGGTGAAGGCGCAGGTTATGCAGGAGGGATAATGTCAGCAGCATGCGATGGCATAAAGGCAGCGCTTAAGATAATTGAAAAGAATTAAAAAAGAAAGCGGATATCCGCTTTCTTTTAGATTTCAATTTGTTCCTTTGGTCCGTCGCAAAGGAGAACCATGGTGACTATGGCTAAGGCTCCTGCAAGGAATGACAGAAGGCCGTGATAGTCAGTATCCGTATGGAGGATCTCAGGAACGTGAAGTGCTGCGATGAATACTCCAGTGCAGCATATGAATGTAAGGATGTTCCTCTTTGTAAGAAGCTCCTTTAAAGGAGTATCCGGGTACATTATCTTAAGGCATATACACAGTATTCCAAAGAAGAAAGCAGCTATTAGCACATAAGATAATATCTTTCCTATTACAGGCGTCAGCAAAAGGGATATAAAGTGTCCGGCAAGCCACATGGGAATGGAAAGCAAAGACCATTTTTTTGATCTTACTCTTCTTGCCTTTTCTTCATGGACTTCCGTAAATTCAAGTACGGGCTCCGGAAGATCTACTACATATTCTATCTCTGTCTCAGGGCCGAAAGTTTCCTTCTCAAGCCTTGCAGCTTCTTCGTCCGGGCTTATTCCTGCAAAGAAGGTCGTCACAGCAGCAATGCCCACTATGAGTACTGCTGATACAAGTTGCTTGACTGCTTTCCTTGCTTCAGTATTAACTTTTTTTGCTCCTTCTTTGAGCTTTTCTTTTTTCATTGTTATTACCCTGAAAGTATTTTACTACAAATGCGAAAAACATAAAAGAAAATTGATTAATGGGGGACAGAAGGCGGACTTTTAAAGTATAATATAAAGTCAAAGGAATTAAGAATGATGTACGATTTAATTGTAATAGGAGCAGGTGCAAGCGGCCTTCTTTCCGCTGCTTTAGCATCAGAAAATAATTTAAAAACAGCAGTTCTTGAAAGAAATAACATGCCTGCCAAAAAGCTCTATGCAACTGGTAACGGGCATTGTAATTTTTTAAATGAGAAGGCAGACGGGGCAGCTGAGATCAAAACTGCTCTTGAGGGCATAGGAATCCTCGGAAGAGCAGATGAAGAAGGGCGCATATATCCAAGGAGCAATGAGGCTTCAGCAGTTGTAGATGCCCTTGTTAATGCTTCAAAGAAAAACGGAGCAGAAATCATATGTGACTGCCACGTAAGCGATGTACTTAAAAGGGGTGATTACTTTCTCATAGTGACAAAGGACGGAAGGAAATTTGAATCAAGGAAGCTTATCATAGCAACGGGTGGAAAAGCAGGAATTCAGTTCGGATGCTACGGAGAAGGATATAAATGGGCGCAGTACATGGGACACAGGCTTGTTAAGCCGATCCCGGCCCTTGTTCCCATAGAGTGTGAAGAAGATCTCAGAGAGCTTCACGGCGTCAGGGTGAAGGGCTGCGTATCTGTTTATTGCAATGACAAACTCCTCGGAAGCGACCTTGGAGAGATCCAGTTTACAAAGGATGCCATATCGGGTATTTGCGTGATGAATTTAAGCAGGTTTGTAAGGCTTGAGGAAGGACTTTCATATGAGCTTTCTTTAGACCTTTTTAAAGATCTTGATAAAGAAGCCTTAGAGCTTTGTTTAAAGCATCAAAAGGAAGTTTTCGGAGATCCATTAAAGGGCCTTATCCCTGAAAAGCTTGCTATATATATCAGTAATAATTTTGAAGGCGAAGACTTTGCTTACCTTGCAGGCGTCCTCAAGGACATAAGATTCCATGTAAAGGGGACTAAGGGATGGGCTGATGCTCAGGTGACCTCAGGCGGTATTCCGTCGGATGAATTTGACGCTGAAACCATGGAATCCAAAATTGTCCCGGGGCTGTATTTTACGGGAGAGATAGTAGATTACGACGGACCCTGCGGAGGATATAACCTGGCCAATGCATGGATGACTGCAATCAAAGCGGCAAGAGCGGTAAGAGAAGGATAAGTATTTATGGCAGTTTGGACAGACAGACAACTTGATGCGATTGAAGACAGAGGGCAAAGCCTTCTTGTTTCTGCTGCTGCAGGTTCGGGCAAAACTGCAGTTCTTGTCGAGCGAATCAAAAGGCATATTATTGAAGGTGCAGCCTCCCTTGACCGCATGCTCATAGTTACATTTACAAAAGCTGCAGCATCGGAGATGCGCGAAAGATTAAGAACCGAAATAGGGGATGAGCTTGAAGCCTGCAAAGATGAAGAAAAAAGAAAGCTTTTAAAGAAACAGCTTTCCTTCATAGGCAGGGCAGAAATCTGCACTTTTGACAGTTTTGCGCAAAAAATATTCAAATCCTATTACCATATCATAGGCGCAGATCCTTCCATGAAGGTCTGCGATGCATACAGAAGCAGCATATTAAAATCAGAGACCATGGAAGAGCTTTTCTCTGAGCATTATGAAAAGCAGGATAAAGACTTCATCGATTTCCTTGATCATTACTCTTCCTCAAAAAGCGATCAAAATGCAAGGACGCTCATATTAAACTTATACGAATATATCGACACTCTTCCGCATCCTTTTGAGTTCCTTGAAGGACCCTGTTTCAGTCCTGAAGGACTATTGGATACCTTTGCGGAGTTTGCTCTCAATACTATAGAAAAGGCTGCAGGATACTGCAGAATTCTCGGAGATATTTTTACTGCTGAGAATATGCTGAAGTGTGCAGAAATAGTCCTTGAAAGCTGGTCAGAGCTTGACAGTATCATTTCACAGATAAGAGCGGGCTACAAGAAGGAGGGTATAGAGAGATTCCTTTCATTCAGCTTTCCTAAATTAAGCGCTCCAAAAGATGAAAAGGAAAAGAAAGATGCGCTTTCAGATATTGTAGACGGCTACTGGACAAACGGCGCAAGAGACACTGTAAATGATTTTAAGAAGGCTTATCAGGGCATATCCATAGGCAGGCTCCAAGATGAACTGCAAAGGCTCGAAACGCCCATAAAAGAATACAGGGAATTAACCAGGGACTTTGCTCTGAAGTACAGCGATAAAAAGAAAAAGATGGGCCTTATGGATTTCTCGGACGGGGAACATATGGCTCTTGAAATACTCGAAAGTGAAGAAGTAAGGAAAGAGTGCAGAGAAAAGTATTTGCAGATATTTGTAGACGAATATCAGGATTGCAATCCCCTGCAGGAAAGCCTTATTGAAAGCATCTCTTCCGGCAATAACGTATTTACGGTAGGAGATGTAAAGCAAAGCATTTACAGGTTCCGCCATGCCGAACCAAACCTGTTCCTTGCAAGAAGAGAAAATTACAAAAATGACGAAAACAAGGGCAAGGTCATAGATTTAAACAGCAACTTCAGAAGCAAGGCTCCGGTTATAGATTTTGTAAACAGGGTCTTTAGCAATTTGATGACTAAAGAAAGCTGCAATATGGAATATGACGATGATGCAGCATTAAGAGAAGGAGCGCCTTACAAGGGTTCCTATCTTTATGAACCTTCTTTATATATAGCTGATACTCAGGACGATGAAGATGCCGACCCTGAAGTTTTGGAACTTAAGGGAAATGAGCAGGAAGCCCTGCTTGCCGTCGATATCATAAAAGAGTATCACGGCAAAATGATCAGAGCAAAGAATGGTGAGGACAGGCCCCTTGAATTTAGGGACATGGCCATACTCCTAAGATCTGCAAAGACAAAGGCAGAGATATATTATGAAGCCTTAACAAAGGCAGGAATTCCCGTATATCTTGAAAGAAACGAAGGATATTTCGACACTCCTGAGATTCAGGTAGCCATGAATCTTTTAAGGATCATAGATAATCCAAGGCAGGATGTTCCGCTCATATCAGTTCTCTATTTCCCATCCTTTGGCTTCAGCACGGATGAACTTGCAAATATCCGTATCGACGCAAGAGAATCAGGAAAAAGAAGAATGAGCTTTTATGATGCCTTTAAGTATGTGAGCACTAAGGATGGGGAGCTTTCCCAAAAATGCAGGGACTTTCTTGAAAAAATCTCTGAATGGAAGGTAAAAGCATCTGCTCTTCCTCTTGCCGATTTTATTTGGCAGCTTCTTTATGAAAGCGGTATCAATACTTTTGCTGCATGCCTTTCCCAGGGAGAACAAAGGCTTGCCAATTTAAGAGCTTTAGCGGATAAGGCTTCTGAATTTGAAAGGAATGCAGGGAGCAGTATCTTCAGCTTTATATCCTATGTCGATGCGATACAGGGCAGCAGCAATGCGAAGGTTTCAATAGGTCAGTCAGGTATAGTTTCTGAGGAAGAAAACGTAGTCCGCATTATGACTGTCCATAAGAGCAAGGGACTTGAATTTCCCTTTGTGCTTTTTGCATCCTGCGGCGGAAGGCTTTCAGCCGGAAAAGACAGCTCGAGGGCTGTCTTTGACAAAAATCTCGGCACAGCCATGTACCTGACAAATCCAAAGACCTTCTCCTATGTGAAACCCTTATCCTTTAAGATAATCGAAAATGCTCAAAAAAGAGAAGAGCTGGCGGAAGAGATAAGGCTTCTTTATGTTGCTGCCACGAGGGCAAGGGATATATTTGTAATGTCTGCCTCTGTCAAGGATGCCGACAGGTTCCTATCAAAGCGAGAGATTTTCAGAGTCAAAGGTTCTTCCTGCAGCAATTTCTCCGAAATGGTACTGCCTGCCGTTGATTTTAAAAACGTCAAAGTCAAAAGAAAAGGAAACATCGATTTGTCATCCTTCGAAAAGAACATGGCGGAGGAAGAAAAACTTAAAAATGAATTTGAAAACGGATTTAAGATCGATGAATCAAAATTAAGTATACCTTTAGATGAGATCAAAAGAAGGATACATTTCGATTATTCTCCGAGGGCATCTGAAAGCGAAAAAAGAAAATATTCCGTATCGGAGCTTGCCGAAAAGGAAATAAACAAAGGAAAAGCCGAAAGGAAATATGAAGAGGAATATCCTGTGCCCAAGTTTATATCAGGTACAGTTAAGCTTTCCGCAGCTGCAAAGGGAACTGCATACCATACTTTGATGGAGCACATCCCCTTTACATTGGACGGCAAGAGCGCTGAGGATATATCTGCTTTTGCGCAAGAACTGAAGGAAAAGGGCATCTTAAGTCCCGAGGAATGCGACTGCATAGATACAGGAAGAGTGGAAGCATTCTTTAAATCAAGTCTTGGAAAAAGAGTTTGCAACGCTTCCGTATTAAAGAAGGAAACTCCCTTTGTTATCAAGCATATGTATGAAGGCAGGGAAGTCCTTGTTCAGGGAACCATAGACTGCTGGTTTGAAGAGGACGGAAAGCTTTATCTCCTTGACTACAAGAGCAATTATGTAGCGGAAGACGAATTAGAAAGCGAACTTGAAAGATTGAAAAAACAATATACACCGCAGCTTCTTTTGTATAAAGAAGCCCTTGAAGAGATAAAAGGAAAGAAGGTTTGTGGATCATATCTCTATCTTTTTGCAGCGGACAAATACATATCGATTGGGGATTAGAATGGAAGAATATTTAAAAGAATTAAACGAGCAGCAATATATGGCGGCAACCTGCAGTGAAGGGCCCTTGCTCATTTTAGCAGGGGCAGGTTCCGGCAAAACGGGAACCATGACTCACCGCATTGCCTATCTCATAAAGGATAAGGGTATATCTCCTTATTCTATTCTTGCAGTTACCTTTACAAACAAGGCTGCGAGGGAAATGCGAGAAAGGGTCGAGGATCTCATAGGAAGCTTCCGCGGCATGTGGATACTCACATTTCACGGCATGTGCCTTAGGATACTCAGGCAGTATGCGGACAGAATAGGATATGAAAGATCCTTTGTTATCTACGATCCGGTGGATCAAAAGGCCCTCGTTAAATCTCTTGTAAAGGCCATGGAATATGATGAAAAGACCTTTACTCCTGCATATGTGCTCGAGGTCATTTCAAATAACAAGGAAAAGGGCGTAAGCGTAGAGGATTTCAGGGAAACTGCCAAGACCGGATTTGTAAACAAGGAAACTCAGAAGAGGCTTGCCGTACTTTATGAACAGTATATCGATGCCATGCACAAAAACAACGCCATGGACTTTGACGATCTCATATTGAACACAGTAAAGCTCTTTAAAGAATGCCCCGATGTTCTTTCCGAATATCAGGAAAGATTTAAATATATTATGGTCGATGAATACCAGGATACCAATATGCTCCAATATGAGCTTATTTACCTTCTGGCAAAGGCCCATGGGAATATCTGTGTTGTCGGTGATGATGACCAATGCATTTACGAATGGAGAGGCGCGACCGTAAGAAATATACTTGAATTTGAAAAGGATTTTCCCGGAGCAAAAGTCATAAAGCTTGAGCAAAACTACAGATCCACGGGAAATATCATAGGAGCTGCCCACAGCGTCATTTCTAAAAACAAGGGAAGGAAAGATAAAAAACTTTGGACGGCTTCTCCCCTTGGTGAAAAAGTCGAGTATCACAAATGTGACGATGACAGGGAAGAAGCAAGATATACGGGAGCAAAAATCAAGGAGCTCATGAGAAAAAATCCTGAGCTTTCCTATTCTGATTTTGCAGTGCTGTATAGGACTAACGTTCAATCAAGACGTTTTGAAGAGAGCTTTGCAGCAGCAAATATTCCTTACCAGGTACTTTCCGGCATGAGATATTATGACAGGAAAGAAATAAAGGACATGCTTTCATATATGAGGCTTGTTGCCAATCCTTCGGATGATGTTTCCCTTGAAAGTATCATCAATGAACCCAAAAGGGGAATAGGAGGTACATCAGTAGCAAAGATAAAGGCCTTTGCTTCTGTAAAGGGAATATCCCTTTTAGATGCATTAGGCGATCCTGATATACTTGAGGGTCTTTCGGGAAAAGCTCAGGCAGCAGCAAAGGAACTCTACGGAGTTCTTACAGCCCTTCATCTTGAAAAGGATAACATGAGTGTCGGAGATATTTATGATGAGCTCTTGGTTGGCACATCATATCTTCCTTCTCTTGAGGCAATGGGCACAGTGGAAGCGGACGGACGCATAGAAAACCTTTTGGAATTTAAATCAGTCATCGCGGAAAAAGAGAAGGAACTTACGGAGGACGAAACTCTTACCCTTGATAATTTCATGGAAAGCCTTACCCTTGTTTCCGATGTTGATAACCATGACCCAAGCCAGGATGCTGTTGTTCTCATGACTCTCCATTCTGCAAAGGGACTTGAATTTCCGGTAGTATTCATGCCCGGAATGGAGACAGGCATATTCCCATCATACAGGACTATTGATAAAGGCGATGACCTTGAAGAAGAGAGAAGGCTTTGCTACGTAGGCATGACAAGAGCTCGTGAAAGGTTAATACTAACAAGCGCCGAAATGAGAATGCTTTACGGGAAGACCGACTTTGCTTCAGAATCACAGTTCTTAAAAGAAATCGACAGAAATTATTTGACGGGAGATGCTATTTATGATAAAAAATTTAAATACTCTTCATACGACAAATATGATATAGACAGGGATTATTCTTACGGAAAATATGTATCTCCTTTGGCATCTGCTACGGCTGTAAGAACCAGGAGTACGGAGATCAAAAAGAAGGCCACTTTGGCAGGAGAAGAATTATCCCCCGGTGATAAAGTCGAGCATGAGAAGTTTGGCCAAGGAACTGTAATAAGCTCTTCGGGAAACATTGTCACAGTAATATTTGACAGCGTCGGTACTAAGAAACTTGCAAAAGATCTTGCACCGCTTAAAAAAATATAAAGGAATTCTCAAGCTGCGTTTAGTAGTAAGCGCATTCTTGTGAAAAATATGAAAAGAGAGGGAAATTTAATGAAAAAAATTTGTGCACTGTTACTCATTTTTGCCATGGTATTCTGCTTTGCAGCATGCGGCAAAAAAGAAGAATCAACCAGTGAGGACCTTTTGGCTGAAATCAAATCCAGAGGGTATATTACTATAGCTACGGAAGGAAATTGGGCTCCATGGACATACCATGCAGAAGGCAGCGATGAGCTTACGGGCTTTGATGTTGAAATGGGAAGACTCATTGCTGAAGCTTTGGGAGTAGAAGCAAGATTTGAGGAAACTCAGTGGGATTCGATCCTTGCAGGTATTGATGCCGGAAGATTCGACATCGCATGCAACGGAGTCGGATATCTTCCTGAAAGAGCTGAAAAGTACTATATGTGCGGACCCTATGTATACATGGGAACAGTTCTTGTTGTAAGAGGAGACAATACTGAAATCAACAGCTTTGAGGACCTTGCAGGAAAGACTACTGCAAATACGGCATCTTCCACATATGCCCTCATGGCAGAAAAATACGGCGCAACAGTAGAGCCTGTTGACGACCTTGATGCAACCATCAGACTTCTCCTTGACGGAAGAATTGACGGAACTGTAAATGCAGCAGGATCCATTGCTGACTATCTGAGCAGATTCCCGGATGCAAACATCCGCATTGCAGCATCCTCCAATGACGAAGTTGAAGAGGACTGCATTCCGGTAGCAAAGACTGAATATGCAAAACCGCTTGCTGATGAGATCAACAAGATCCTTGAAGAGTTAAAAGCAAACGGAAAGCTTGCAGAACTTTCTGAAAAATTCTTTGGAGCAGATTATACAAATAAGTAATGAACGAAAGACTTATAGGAATCCTTATTGATTCCTTCCCGAAAATGCTTTCATACGGCATCAAAGTGACAGTACCCTTAACGTTACTGTCTTTTGCCTTGGCTTTGTTTATATCAGTAGTAGTGGCCATTATCCAGTATGCTGATATAAAGGTATTAAAGCAGATCTGCAGATTCTATATTTGGATTATCAGAGGTACGCCTCTTCTTGTTCAGCTGTATCTTGTCTTCTACGGTCTGCCCAGTGTGGGGATCATGATAGATGCATTCCCTTGTGCAGTGCTGGTATTCGGCATAAACGAAGGTGCATATATGGCGGAAAGCGTAAGAGCAGCTCTGGAGGCAATTCCGAGGAATCAACTTGAAGCAGGTCTTTGCCAGGGAATAGGATTTACAAAGATCATGGTCAGGATCATGATCCCTCAGGCCGCAAGGATAGCATTTCCGTCTCTTATGAACTCCCTCATATCAATGCTGAAAGGTACATCCCTTGCAGCGAGCATAACGGTAATGGAAATGTTCAGAGAGGCGCAGGTTATAAACGGAAGGGTCTATGAGTCCCTTGCCCTTTATTCGGAGGTGGCGCTCATATATCTTATGTTTTGCACCATACTTACTTTTGTTCAAAAACAAGTTGAAAAGAAACTTAAATATTGATTTAATAAAAGAGCAGATGCAAAAGCATCTGCTCTATATTTATGTATAAAGAGGAAATTATGGAAGATCCTAGGAAGCGCATGGAAGAGCTCTATGCTCTCATTGAATATCACAGCAATCGCTACTATAACGATGATGATCCCGAAATATCCGATTTTGAATATGATGCTCTCACAAGAGAATTAAGGTCCCTTGAGGCTGAGTATCCCATGTTTGCAAGGGATGATTCCCTTGCTACGAAAAAGGTCGGAGGAACTGCAAAAAGGGAATTCAGAAAAGTTCAGCATGACGTTCCTGTCATTTCCCTTCAGGATGTATTCAGCAAGGAAGAAGTAATAAGCTTTGCAGAAGGCATCCTTCAAAGATATCCAGGTACTGTTTTTACCGTTGAAAAGAAGATAGACGGGCTTACCCTTGTTTTAAGATACAGGAACGGAAAACTTGAAGATGCCATTACAAGAGGGGACGGAAGCATAGGAGAAAGTGTTTATGAAAATGCTCTTGTGATCGATGCTATTCCAAAGGAACTTCCCATAGATCTTCCATACCTTGAAGTCCGCGGCGAATGCTATATGGATACGGAGCATTTCAACGCCGCAAACAAAAAGCAGGAAGAAAGCGGAGGCAAGGTTTATCAAAACAGGAGAAACTTTGCTGCAGGAACCTTAAGGCAGTTAGACCCTTCGGTAGTAAAGGAAAGAGGTTTGAATATTTTTATTTTCAACCTTGAGATCGCAGAAGGAAAAACATTTACTTCCCATTATGAGACATTAAAATGGCTTTCTGAAATAGGATTTCACGTGCTCGAGGAACCCATCATTGCAAAGACTGCCGATGAGGTTTGGAATGCCATTCAGCATATAGGGGATATAAGATATCACCTTGATTACGGCCTTGACGGAGCCGTAGTTAAGGTAGATGACCTCGCTTTAAGAAGAGAGCTTGGCATGACATCAAAGGTTCCGAGATGGGCAGTTGCATATAAATATCCGCCTGAAGAAAAGACTACCACGGTCGAGGATATTGTAGTCCAGGTCGGAAGAACAGGAAGGCTCACACCTTTGGCAGTTCTTACACCCATAAGACTTGCTGAGACCACCGTCAGCAGAGCAACTCTTCATAACGGAGATTACATAAGAGATAAGGGCATAAGAATAGGGGATAAGGTAGTAGTAAGAAAGGCCGGAGATATTATTCCTGAGGTCGTTGAGGTATCAGAGCATCTTGGAACAGTTCCATTTGAAATGCCTATGTTATGCCCCGTATGCGGAGCTCCGGTAGAGCTTGAGCAGGGCGGTCCTCATATGAGGTGCACGGGAGATTCCTGTCTTGCAAAGGACTCAAGGTCCATGGCTTACTTTATTTCCAAAGATGCCATGAATATGGAAGGATTCGGACCCTCAGCCATTGAGGCTTTGATATCAGAAGGATACATAAAGAGTATTCCTGATATTTATACTCTTAAAGACCACAGAGAAAAGCTCATAGAGGACGGAACCATAGGTAAGGAAAAGAGCGTAGATAACGTTCTCGCAGCCATTGAGAAGTCAAAAGAAAATGATATTGACCGCCTCATTACGGGGCTTGGTATAAGGAACGTGGGAAAGCAATCCGCAAAGGTCCTGGCCAGGAAATATGCTTCGATGGAAGAACTCATGAATGCGAGTGAAGACGAATAAAAGACTCTTCCTGATTTCGGAGACGTCGACACATCTGAGATCGTTTCAAATTTCAAAGAGCCAAAGAACAGGGATATCAT
>CAZALQ010000034.1:0-12452 GCA_964485605.1 uncultured Oscillospiraceae bacterium | reverse complement strand
ATACTGTTTCTTGCTGCAGCGCTTATCTTTTATGTCATCCCGAAGATCAAGAGCGCTTCTGAAAAGGAGATACCCTTTGCTTTTTCTCAGAACGTTTACGGAGATGTTAGCCTGGTAAGAGGCGGCTCCTATTACACTCTTAAAGATGATGTAAGCATTCAGGACGGCGATACGGTTATTTCAAGCAGCAATTCAGGATGTGACCTGGTCTTTTCCGGAATGGTCAAGCTGACCCTTGATGAAAACAGCAGTATCAAAGTTGAAAAATGCACGCCTGGTTCTCTTCAGATCGAAGTAGCGGAAGGTGCAGCCTTCTTTGATGTTTATGATTTGGAGGAAGGCGCAGAATGCATTCTTTCTGCAGGAAACATAGAGTCAAGATGCAAAGAAACATCAGTTCTTTCCTTAGAGTCCTATTCGGGCGTACAGACTGTCAATGTCTTTTCCGGTACTGTAGATCTTGTGTGCGCAGAAGAGGATATCAAGGCCATAGGCGGAGACAGGGCTGCAGTAATAGAGGATGACTACGACCTTATCATCTCCCAGACATCCTCCGTATATTCAGACCTTCGAACTTTTCTTTTAAAGGAGCTCATTTCAAGAGGAGGTCTTTGTTTTAAGACTTCAGATCTTGAAAATGTACTGAAGGAGAGGGAAAACGAATCGGGAGTCCCTGCGGACGAAAACGAAGGGCAATTCCTTTCCTGCAGCCTGGAGATAAGGTGCGATGTGCTGGCAGGGGAGCCAATAGGCGATGTTTCCATCCCATCTGACGGGGTCATTTTCCCTGCATCGCCTGTCAAATTCGCAAAGGGCGATTCCGTATTTGATGTGATGAGAAAGACCTGCAAGGCGGCAGGTATAGATATAGATTACGACTATGCCGTTGCATATACGGGATACAAGATCACGTCCATAAAAGGTATCAGCGAAAAGAAATACGGAAACAGTTCCGGATGGATGTACAGAGTAAACGGCTGGTATCCGAATTACAGTTCATCAAGTTATGTCTTAAATGACGGAGACGTAATAGTATGGGTATTTACAAAGGACGGAGGCAGTGACATAGGGCAGGATCCCTGGTAAAGCTCCGTGAACATTAGACAAATGTTCCATGTTTAGTATATAGTATATATAGTAAGCAGTGTATTATCACTTAAAGTGTTATCGATAGAGAAAAGATATGTCAGTTTTTGAGATCAAAAATTTAAGTTTTTATTACCCGGCAAACAAGGAAAAGGCTGCCTTGTCTGATATTTCCCTGTCCATAGAGCAGGGAGAGTATATAGCCCTTTGCGGCAGGTCAGGAAGCGGCAAAAGCACACTTCTAAGACATCTTAAGACCGTCCTTACTCCTGACGGACCAAGAAAAGGTCAGATCTTTTTCGACGGAAGGGAGCTTCCAAAGATAGACCACAGGGAACAGTCATCTCGCATAGGCTATGTAATGCAAAATCCCGATGCCCAGATCGTCACCGATATGGTTTGGCACGAGCTGGCCTTTGGCCTTGAGTCCCTTGGATACGACCAGCAGACCATAAGGCTGCGCGTTGCAGAGATGGCCAGCTATTTCGGTATACAAAGTTGGTTTCACAAAAATGTTGCAGAGCTGTCAGGAGGCCAAAAGCAGCTTTTGAATCTTGCATCCATTATGGCCATGCAGCCCGATGTGCTGATCCTTGATGAACCCACGTCCCAGCTTGACCCGATCGCTGCAGCTGATTTTCTTAATACAGTCAGGAAGATAAACTTAGAGCTAAGGACTACTATTATCATAACTGAGCACAGGCTCGAGGATGTGCTCTATGCAGCAGACAGAGTCATAGTGATGGAAGAGGGCAAAGTCTCTGCACAAGGATCTCCCAGAGAGATAGGCCTTGAGCTTCAAAGACAGGGGAGCGATATGTTTGCAGCCATGCCTACGCCCATGAGGGTCTATTACGGCGTAGAAGAGCATCCGGATGAAAGCTGTCCTCTTACTGTAAGGGAGGGCGGAGACTGGCTCAGCAGCAAATTCTCAAAAGAAGCTCCTGCAGTCACAAAGGTCGATGAAATGTCAAACGAGGCTCTCCTTCCTGAAAATGTGGAGATAAAGGACTGCGCTGTAACAGTGCAGGAAGCATGGTTCAGATATGCAAAGGACGGTCCTGACATAATGAGGGGCGTTGAACTTAAGGTCCCAAAGGGAAGCTTTTATGCCATCGTAGGAGGAAACGGTACAGGAAAGTCCACGACCCTTAAATCTATTTGCAATATATGCAAAGTCTACAGAGGTAAAGTCATGGTCATGGGAAAGCCTCTTGACAAATACAAGTCAGGAGAGCTCTTTGAAAAAAATCTTGCCATGCTGCCTCAGGACCCCCAAAGCCTCTTTGTAAAGAAGACAGTGCTCGACGACCTTAAGGAAATGAGCAAGTACAAGGATGCTATAGACAGGGTCAGCAAGATCTGCGAGATAGAGGATCTTCTTTCAAGGCACCCTTACGATCTATCCGGAGGAGAGCAGCAAAGAGCAGCCCTTGCAAAGGTCATGCTCACAGAGCCAAAGGTTCTGCTCCTTGATGAACCTACCAAGGGTATAGATGCTTTTTTTAAACAAAAGCTTGCAGCTGTACTTAAAGAGCTTCAAAAGCAGGGTCTTACCATAGTGATGGTATCCCACGATGTGGAGTTCTGCGCTGCCTATGCAGACATCGTCAGCATGATGTTCGACGGCAGCATAGTCACTACAAATACACCAAACCGTTTCTTCTCAGGAAACAGTTTTTATACTACTTCAGCCAACCGTATGAGCAGGCACGTCTTTAAAAACGCTGTCAATACGGAGGATGTCATAGCTTTGTGCAAGGAGAACTTAAAATGAAAAAGAAATTCGATACAAGAGATATCATAGGACTCATTGCGGTTGTCTTATGTATAGCAACTGTCATGATAGCTTCTGCAAAGCTTGGCAACACCAGGTATTACATACCGAGCAGCATAGTGCTTGTACTTGCGCTTATAGCCTTTCTTGCAAGCTTTAGACAAAGAAAACCAAAGGCAATGGAGTTCATAGTCCTCTTTGTCCTTTGCGTCATAAGCATAGCCTTTAGAGCCATATTTACTGCATTTCCTGCACTCAAACCCTCTACGGGCGTGATTGTTATCACAGGCATGGCCTTCGGTCCCCAGGCAGGTTTTCTTACAGGAGCTGCCAGCATGCTTATGAGCAATGCTTTCTTTGGCCAGGGCCCCTGGACTCCGTGGCAGATGGTAGCCATTGGCCTTGCAGGATATATCCCTGGGATACTTGTCAGATTTGGAGTACTTAAAAAAGACGGAAACAGAATAGTTATAGCTCTTTTGGGTTATCTCCTTGTACAGCTGATTGTAGGACCTTTCCTTGATACCTGCTCCATGTTCCTTACATGGGGTATGCCCACCAATACAGGCATTTTGGATCTTCTTAAATCGGGCATTCCATACAATGCAGTACATGCTACGGCCACGGCGCTTCTTCTCTTGCTCCTTTACGACCCTATAATGGACAAGCTGGACAGGATCAAGACCAAGTATTGCCTTATGGAGGAGGATGAAATGTATGAGGTTTGACAGCTACCATCCGGCTATAAATCTGATATATTTTGTTGTTGCCATTGGCTGCACCGTATGGTTTCACCATCCCGTGTTTGTTGCCATATCCTATTTGTGTGCCTTTGCCTATTCTGTAAAGTTAAATGGAAAAAAGAGCCTTATCTTCAACTTGATACTCATCCCTCTGATCGTCATATTTGCAGGCTGGTATGCCTACTACAATCACTTCGGTATCACCAATATCAAGCAAAATGTTATAGGCAATCAGATCACTTTGGAATCCCTGGTCTTTGGCCTTGTTATCGGCATAACGGCTGCGACCGTGATCATGTGGTTTGGCTGCATCCACGAGCTCATAACTGCAGACAAGGTAGTATATCTGGTAGGAAGAGTATCACCTAAGCTCTCTTTGTTCCTTTCCATACTCCTTCGTATGGTGCCACATACAAGGGAAAAGGCATCAAAGATCAATACTGCCCAAAGGGGCATCGGAAGGGGAGTAGGCGACGGCAATATACTAAGGCGTCTTTTAAACGTATTCAGAGAAATATCCATCATACTCACTTGGCTCATAGAGAGCAGCGTCAGCATGTCTGCATCCATGAGGAGCAGGGGATACGGACTAAGGGGGCGTACAGCCTATTCCATGTACAGGTTTGACAACAGAGACAGGTCTTTGGTGCTTTCATTCTTCGGCTGCATTGCCATGATAATAGCGGCCGTACTTTTGGACCAGACACAGATCCACTACGACCCACAGATCATATTCAACAGGATCACTGCAGCATCAGTTTTTTTCTACGTAGCCTATGCTGTGTTCCTTCTCCTTCCTATGGTGCTTCAGATAGTCGGAGAAAGACATTTTGACAAACTGGCATCGCAGAACGGATAGATGCAAAAAAGGTAATAAGTGATGAAGACCATACTTGTAGATGATGAGCTTTGGGCTCTTGATCAATTCAAAAGAGAATGCACCATACTTCCCGATATACAGCTTGTGGGAGAATTCACAAGTTCCGAGGAAGCTCTTGAGTATGCAAAAAACAACAGAGTGGAATTTGCACTTCTTGACATAGAAATGCCCGGTATGAACGGAGTAGAGCTCTCAAAAAAACTGAGAAAGCTCTATCCCGACATGATCATAGTATTCGTAACGGGGCACAAGCAGTATCTTGAGGATTTCATAAACGTAAAGGGCGATTACTACGTTGTAAAACCCTATACCTTGAGCGATGTCTCTGATGTCATCAGCAGAGCAAGGCTTCTTTCCCGAAGGATAAAGAGCGGCATAGTCGTCAGGACCTTCGGAGAATTTCAGATATATATAGACGGGGAAGAGGTCAAGTTTCAAAGCAACAAGGCAAAGGAACTACTTGCTCTCCTTATTCAAAAAAGAGGAGAAGCGCTCCAGCCTCAGGAGGCAATGGATTATCTTTGGGACGGCAGGGAATATGACAGGGGCAACGCATCTGTTTACCGCACTACCTTATCAAGACTTAGGGCTACTCTAAACGATGCCGGCATAGGCAATATACTCTGTGACAGCAGCAACGGAAAATATATAGATACGGAAAAAATAGAATGCGATCTGTATAGATTCTTTGACGGAGATGAGAATGCTTTAAGGACCTTCTCGGGAGACTACATGAAGGGATACTTTTGGGCTGATACAATGGCAGAGCATTTAAAAGATCTCCATGCAAAATATACAAGCAATAAACTATAGTTCTTAAGGCACATCCCAGCATTTCTCTTTCAGAAGCCGTTGAAAGAGGGCTTTTGAAATAAGAAGACCCTATTCTGTACAGTTTATCGAAACATAAGTGTTAGAACATATAGTTTATCGAAATATAAGTGTTAGAACATATAGTTTATCGAAATATAAGTGTTAGAACATATTACCGGGAGCGATCCCGGTTTTTGTTTTGCCCGTCCCACCCTGCTGATGTAGCTTTTTGCTTCACAAAAAGCCTTCTATTCTATCCCGCCCGGGCAAAAAATGGAAAATATTTCTTGCAATATTTAAAAATATATGCTAGTATTCTGTGGTAAAATATGTAAATTAACAAAGTAGTTGCATGCTTTATATAAGGGGTTTTACATATTACGAAGGGGTTAGATAATGGTGAACGAAAAACATAAAGATCGGTTATTCCGTGCTATATTTGGAGGAAGCAATCCTGAATATGCTCTGTCTTTGTACAATGCAGTCAATAATACGGATTATAGTGATGCAAGTGAACTTGAGATATATACCATAGATGATACTGTGTATATGGGTATGAAAAATGATATCTCTTTTATTTTTGATGATGAGATAAATCTTTATGAACATCAAAGCACATATAATCCGAATATGCCGCTAAGAGGGCTTTTTTACATGGCAAAGCAGTACGAGAAATATGTAGAAGATAAAGGCCTAGATATCTATAGTTCAACGATTCTGAGTTTACCGACGCCTAAATATGTGGTATTCTACAATGGGAAGCGTGAGGTACCGGAGACAGAGAATCTAAGGCTTAGCAATTCTTTCAAAAAGGATGCTTCTAAGTCAGCAATAGAGGTGATTGCTTCTATGATCAATGTAAACTATGGACACAATAGAAATATTATGTCCCGATGCAGAGCACTTCACGATTATTCTCTTTTTATACAGAAAATCAGGGATTACAATAGAAGTAACGATACAAAGACTGCAGTTGATCTGGCACTAAACGATGCTATAGATCTCGACCTTTTAGATGGATATTTTCGTAAGCATAAGGCGGAGGTGACAGATATGATATTAACTGAATATAATGAACAAAGGACGCTTGATAATCGCTACAATCTTGGAGTTGCAGAAGGAATCAAGGAAGGAATCAAAGAAGGAATCAAGGAAGGAATCAAGGAAGGACTTGTTAAGGGAGAACAGAATGCAACCTCAAGGATCGAAGCAAAGATTAATGAGGTTTTGAAGGCTGACCCAAGCATTTCTCTTTCAGAAGCCGTTGAAAAAGGGCCTTTGAAATAAGAAGACCCTATTCTGTGCAGTTTATCGAAATATAAGTGTTAGAACATATTACCGGGAGCAATCCCGGTTTTTTTGTGTGGAAAAACCTTTAGATGAAAAAATTTGAAAAAGTTTTCAAGACACCCCTAAAAGTGACAGTTGAGTAACAGTGACTTTGTTATACTATATCTAGAAATCTTAAATATGTGCTGCAGCGCGGTTATATCCCTACTTGAATGCAAGGGGATGATGACCTTAGAGGAAGAAGGGATGTACATCCCGACACGACCGGTGCTGTGAGCGTGAGAGCAGACCGATAGGCTAAAGTAAACCTGGGGACGAAGAGTTCGCCATTGCGGCTAGACCGTGAGAAGGCAGGAATGCTCGCAGAAGAGGATACTCTCTTCATATCGCAAGTCAGAATACTCAGCGCAGCAGTAATGATGTGAACAGCTGGCGGTATCCTGTGCCTGTTTCCGGAACGGTTTCGCTGTTCATATTATTGGACGGCGTTTTTTGTTGGAGGAATGCTTTTGAAAAGCTGAGGAGCAGTCTGCGTATTATGGTTAAATAGCAAAAGGTTTTGCTTTGACATAAACATTAGCTAATGGTTCCTGCATTAGAGAAAAACGATCGTAGTGCACAAAAGAGAGTTTTTATCAATGGCAGGCAGCGGATTACCCAAAACCGCTGGATCCAAACAAAGGGTCGGTCACTCCGCCTCTTTCTCCCGGAGGAGGGAATGACCGGAAAAATAATTTTTGGGAGAGGCTATTTATAAGGAGGATTTCAAAATGAAATCAAGAAAACTTTTATCGGTGCTTTTAGCACTCGTGCTGGTGTTCAGCATATGTGCAGTAGCGTATGCAACGTATCCACAAACAAGTACGGGAACAGTTACAGTTAGGTTTACAACGGGATGCTCCAGTAACACAAACGGTACAAATTATTGGCTCGGGTACAGTGCAAACGCAAACACATTGTTACCGGGAGGATCAGTTGATATTGCTGTAGATTTAGCAAATTGCCCAAAGACATACGTCCCGACTGGAGTAACTAATCCTATGGGAAGCACCCCCTCAGTTTTAGATGCTATTATCGCAAGCCAATCTAGCTATGATTATGATTTAGGATGGGATTCATCCCCTTATGTTGGAGATCCTGGCGCCTATGTACATAATGTTGAAGATCAGGAGTTAGAATCTAATTACGAGGAGGGAAACGGTGTTCATCATTCATGGGGCACGGGATTTGTAGTAATAATTGAATATACTGACAGTACAGGCAATGTTACTTCAAGAGTGTTCCCTTCAGAATATGTAAGCAATGTCCCTGTCGCTGATGGAATGATTATCTATGTGGATCTGTCCTCATACGATTACACTTGGTAGATTTTTACTCTGAGATATAGAGGTTTCTAAAGTGTAAAAAATGCAAAGCTTTTGAATTTAATCTCGATGATATTGTGTCAAAAGCTTTGCATGTTATGTAATCATGACTCATGGATGATAATGGCATTTGCCATTATCATCTGATTATATCGATTTGGAGGTTGGTTGTGAAAAAGCATATTCTGATACTCATCGTTGCATCAGTGTTGGTTTTTTGCTTGCTTCCTATTTCCGTTTTCGCAGATGATCAAGGAATAAATGTATACTTATCGGTCTCTGTGAATGGAAATATAAAAAAAACAAAAGATAATTCATGGATGGTTCTCCAAAAAATCTTTGTTTCAGATAAAGATGGAGATAATACATACACAATAAACGATGCAATGATCTGTGCCCATGAACAGTGTTTTCCTGAATACTCTACTGAGAACACTGGTTATGATATAGAAGGCAAGAAAGCAATAAAAATATGGGGCATTAGCCTAGATAATGTATCATTCACACATGCTAGAATATATGCTAGTGCATCTGCTCTTATGCCTTCTAATTTAAAAGCAGTGACAGATGTTACAACAAAAATATATGACAAGCAAATTATAAGCGTTAGAAACAACGATAGCCCTACTACAGCTCTTTTTTTTGCTGATGGTGAAACTGGAACTTTAAGAGTTAAAACAAGTTTGACTACACTGACAGACACAGAGCTTTCTTTTGCGTTTAAACAGAAAGTTGGAACTAAAGTATCATCCCTAGCAGACTATTCGTCTTATTCGTTGTACGTAAGCAAAAACGGTGGGGATTTTGCTTCTTTAGATTCTGTCAATTTTGATGATGGAGGTAAGTTCACTGTCAGTTTTGCAGAAGCCGGGGAATATATAATCACCGCCTTTCCGGATAATCTAGATAATTATGTGGATGCTCCATTTTGTAAAATATATGTCGTAGACGCGCCTGCCCTTTTGAAAAGTTTAAATGTCTTTACTAGTAGCACTTCGAGTGATGACTTGATTGGCTCATTTAGCAAAGATATTTATAGCTACGATATTACTATACCGGATAATATATATAACCTGTACTGCTATGCCGAGCTGGAAGAAATGTACTCTAGTCAGGTCGAAGCTCTTGTTTATGTTTTTAATGGGCTAGATTATGATACAACACCGATTTCGACCGAAAAAACCGCGGTCAATTTAAGAAATCGAAACATTATGGAGATCGTTGTCGAAGACGCGCAAGCGTACAATGTTTATAGTGGAAAGCTTTCGCAAAAATATACCATCAATATTAGCCGAAAACCAACTTTGGCATCTATCAAAGTTAATTCTTCGGATATTGAAGATTTTTCCCCGACAGCAGATGAGTTCGTGTATATATTAAGTGATGATACAGACGTTCTTATCTTGACTCCCAGTACAACAAATGCAGATACAAACATCCTAATTGACGGCCAGTCGGTAGAAAGCGGACAAGATTTTTCAATTAATATCGACTCTCTCGAATTCATAAACGGAGAGGCTTTAGTTGAAATCAATCTTCATAATGATGCGGACAATTATGTAGATAATACGTATCGATTGATTATTAGATCACAGCCTTCGGCAGATGATCCTGAGTTTACAAAACAACCTGTCGGCGCAAAGTATATTGCCGGTGACACGGCTACTGCATTAGAGGTAAATGCAAGTGCTAATGCTCCCATTACCTATCAATGGTATGTCAATAGTTCCAACAGCTATATTGATGCTACTGAAATCGACGGAGCTATCAATAAATCATATACTCCGTCCACGGAGCAGATAGGGTCATTCTATTACTTCTGCAAAGCCATAAATGAGAGTGCGGGCAGATCGACATATTCAGATATCGCATTAGTGAGTATATTGCCTGACCCGACTCCTTCCTTGGTGCTTCAGACAGAACTTCAGACATTAACAGAAGAACAGAAGTCTCTGATCAAGGAAGCGTTTAGTTTATTTGATGGAGATTCCGGATTCTATTATCACGCAAAAGATACTGACATCAATGCCATCCAGTTTAATGCTACATCACAGGCTGAAGGCGGAGAGATGTCATATCGATGGGTAATGAAAAATGGTTCTGCGGTCAGTATGAAGACAACTTCTGATGGGGTTTATACGCCTGATGTAAGCAGTCCTATCGGTGCTGTTCAGCTGTCGTGCACGGCTTATTACACCTATGATGGGCAATCTTATTCATCAAAAACTATTACTATTTATTGGTATGTAGATGAACCCGAATTCTCCTATCCTGTAGGTGAAATCCTTTGGGATGGTAGCGGCACTGAAGAGGATCCTTGGCTCTTAAAGAGTCAGGAGGATCTTGAAAGACTGCGCAGTTATGTGACTCAGGGATACGATTTCAAGAATACATTCTTTGCGTTTGCAAATGATATCACCCTTGATACAAGCTGGACCGGTATAGGCGAAGCGGATGCTGATGACGGAGAAGGTGCGAATATCAGACCGTTCTCAGGAACAATGGACGGCCAAGATTTCACCCTTACTTATGAGTCAGGCGCAACTATGCCTTTGTTCAGCTATGTAAGGGAATCAGTTGTTAAAAACTTAAAGCTATATGCTCCGTACATTGCAAATTACGGTCTTGTTGCGAACAGGGTCGTGGACTACGGGTATGACGGTAATTACAACATAGGTACAGGCGGAAGCTATGAAGCGGGCTGCCCGGATATCATCGAGATCGATAATGTAACTATAAAGTCCGGATCGATCATTATGAGATCTGGCTTTATAGGCGGCAGCGCATCCGGCGGTAATATAGTTACTATCAAGAATTGTACTGCTGAAGAGAACGTAAAGATCGGATGTCTTGCGGATGGTACGTCAGCGAGCAATTCCATAGTCGGTACATTTGCCGGCAGTCTTTGCGGAAGCATTACGAACTGCACGAGCGCAGCAGATGTTTACGGAACTGATACCGTCGGCGGTATAGTTGCAAGAAAAGACCAGTCTATGGGACCATTTGTAATTGACGGCAACGAGTTCACGGGTACTGTCACAGCAAGCGGTAACTATGCAGGCGGAATCGTGGCCGCAGGGTATATTGCCGAGTCTGCACCTAATTCACCATGTGTTTCAATTACAAATTGTACGGTAAGCGGTGATATCACTGGATCTAATTATGTCGGTGGTATATTTGGCGGCGAAGGAGGAATAATCCAAGCATGGGGTGCAACAAGTATCGATGCAGGAAATATTCAAAATAACGAAGTTACAGGAACCGTAAAAGCAACTACAGCAGACGGATATGTAGGCGGTATCATCGGGTATATGAAGTCTCTCAATGTTTATAATGTAATTGAGAACAACTATTATTCAATTGATTGCGGTACCGATAAAGGAATCGGATTTGTATGGATGGTCGATACGTCAGGTGTAGAATCAGAAGACCCATTTGAAATCATCGATGGAACTATCTATATCAACACTGAAGGTAGATCATTCGCATGGCTTCACGATTTGGACACTACACTTGAACTGAATCTCAATGATGACAGCAGCATGAATCCGTATACATATGTTGCGAAACCAAATCACAACCGCACCGACGATCCTCTTGGTGCAGATGCTGAAAAGCTCTGCTATACAGACAAGGTAGAGGAGATCGTTGTCGCTGAAACACCTGAAAAGACTGAGTACATAGTAGGTGAAGAACTGGATCTTTCAGGTCTCGTTGTTGAGGCTGTATGGAATACTGAAAAAGAGAACACAGAGCTAAGTCTTGATGAGCTTGAAGTAGAAGGTTTTGATAGTTCAAAGCCGGGTGAGCAGACTGTTACTGTGTCTTACGGAGACTTTACAGCCAGCTTTACTGTTACAGTTAAAGAAGTAGAGTATGAGTATCTTGAAGGTGCAAACAGCACTTGGACTGCCGGAAGCAAAGATGGACTTAGGTTCCGTGTCAATATGCCTTTTGATAAGTTCACAACTGTATTTGTAGATGGCAATGAACTTGCAAAAGATGCATATGAAGCAAAGGAAGGCAGTACAGTAGTGACGCTTTCAAAGGATTACCTTGATAAGCTTACTGCAGGCAGTCATGAGCTGAATATAAAGGCTAGTGACGGAAAAGCTGTTACAAACTTTACGATCAAGCCTGCAGGCGGATCTGCTCAGACAGGAGATCAGATAGATCCTATGATCTGGATCGCTATGGTCGCTGCCTTTGCAATGGGTATAGCTGCTTTACCAAACTTTACAAAAAAGCGCAAAGTCAGAGGATAATATCTGACAAAATATATTATAATCATGGGTGAGACTGTGACCGGGGCCACTGTCTCACCCTGATTCATATTTAAATACTTATCATTTGTATAGGGATAGGGACATCTTTAATGAAAACAAAAAAGAAGAAAAAGATATTGAATGCCTTGATGGTCGTCATCAGCATTATCGTAGTTGTGGGCGGAGTCATTGGAGTAGGGCAGCTTAAGGGTTGGTTTGATAAAGATCCCGATC
>CAZALQ010000033.1:0-12845 GCA_964485605.1 uncultured Oscillospiraceae bacterium | reverse complement strand
ATGCGGCAATAAACATAAAAAATGAAGGCCTTAAGGCTATATCCTGAAGGCCTTACAAATCATTAGAACCGCGGGGCACGCGGGGATAGCCTGTTATATCTGAGAGGGCTGCCTCTCTTGAGCAGGAAGCCCCGGCCTCTATAGGCCGGGTGAGCATGTCACGTATATGATATATTTAAATTGTGTTAATTATAACACTAAAAAATGGTATACTATTAACATAATGAATATTTCATTCCCTTTAATTATATATTATGAAAAGAGGTGAAGACAATGCTTAACTCTTGCATGGAGCTATTAAAAGGTAATTTAAAACTTGTAAGTGAGGACCCCGGAGAATTCAAATCTTTTAAAGTAGCAGGAATGGATTTTGAGACTCAGGGCTTTGAAGCCGGCAACATAGGGCATGCATCCCTCATGACTGCAGAAGGCATGGGAGGAATGATGAAAATGGCCACTGTAATGGTCAACCCCACCTATGTAGACGGTCCCCTTTACTCAGTGGACTGGATCAAGGTCCCGGGAAGCGACATGATCATAGTTGAATTCTATGACACCTTGCTTGATAAGGAATTAAACCTTGAAGAGCTTATGAATGTTCATGACAAATATGCTTATCTTCCTGATATGGGAGGACAGGAACGCTGGTACGACAGCCTCCGCCTTGGCTCATCCATATCCAAGAAATTATCACCGGATGATAAATGCGATATAGAAGAGCTGGTTAAGGACTACACTGCCGCATATCTTAATTTTTTAAAGGAAGCAAAGCCCTGCGATCACGATAAAAAATTAGAAAAGGCAAGAGTCTATTCCCACGGCCTTGCAGAAAACGGCGGGACCGCTGCAGATAACTTCATAAAGGAATGGGGAAAAGAAAAGACCACTGAACTTTTCGACAAAGTATTATTCGGATAAAAGCGTTAGCAATATATATACAGAAAGTAGGTATCATGAAATGAAAGTATTATTAGCAGGTGCCTTCGGAAACTTAGGATTTGAAATTCTGAAAGCACTCACAGAAAAGGGTTGCGAAATTATTGCAGCAGATTTAAAAGAAAAAGAGAATAACGGTCTTGAAGGCAAATATACCTTTAAGGCAATCGATGCAACAAAAGCGGAAAGCCTTGAAGGCATCTGCGAAGGAGTTGACATCGTCATTACCACCATGGGCCTTACGGGTGCCTCAACTACAGTAACAGCCTATGATGTCGATTACCAGGGCAACTTAAACCTTTACAAAGAAGCAGTAAAGGCAGGAGTTAAGAAGTTTAACTACGTATCCGTAATCGCATGCAGAGAGCCGGGCGCTGAAAAGATTCCTATGCTCCACGCAAAGGCAATGTTTGAAGATGAAATCTTTAAAGGAAACACCGATTATGTAATCTACCGTCCGACAGGATACTTCTATGACATCTGCAAAGTATTCAAACCCTATGTCGACAAGGGAGAGATGCAGCTTCTAAAGGGACATCACGATGTAAAAGCAAACGTAATCGACTGCCCTGATTTTGCAAAATTCATCATAGAGCACATGGAAGATACAAACAAGATCTATGAAGTAGGCGGAAGAGAAACCTACACCTACGAAGAAATGGCAAAGATGTGCTTCAGAGCTGCCGGAAAGCCGACCATCATCAAGGATTCACCGGAATGGATGTTCGGAATCCTCGCAAACCTTCCCAAGATCAAAAAGGAAGGAAAGCATGACATCATACTCTTCTCAAAGTGGACCCTTTCCCACGACCTGGTAGGAAAGGACGAAACAGGTGATTCATCCTTTGCTGAATACATTAAAGAATATTTCGGAGGTAATAAGTAATGTTTACCTTAGACCCTTCCTTCATCGGAAAAGTATGGCCCCTTTTCATGTGGACCGTAACCATAGTAGCAGCTCTTGGCTGCTGCATGGGCTTTAAGGAATTCGTATGGTTTATGTCAGTAGGCTACGGATTTGCCGTAATGTGCATAGGTATCTTCCACCTTGTATTCGGCTTTATCAACCACAGCCTCACTGTTGCCACGGGAATCATTTCCCTTCTTTTCATTATCTATGGATATAGACTGGGAGGATATATTCTCAAAAGAGAGCTGACCAACGCCCACTACAAGAAGACTCTTGAGTCAACAGGTTCTACAAAGGCAATGCCCATCCCTGTTTCTCTCTTCATGTGGATCTATTCCATGCTTATGTACACAGCAGAGACATCTGCTCTTACATACAGAGTGATCAACAGATCAAAGGATAATGTATTTGCATATATAGGCATCGTAATCATGATCTGCGCCATCATAGGAGAAGCAACTGCCGACAGCCAAAAGTCTGCAGCAAAGAAGATCAATCCCAAGCGCTTCTGCGACACAGGTCTTTACAAATACGTAAGATGTCCTAACTATTTCTCGGAAATCATGTTCTGGGTCGGAGTAACAGTTACGGGAATCGGCGCAGTTCAGGGAAAACAATGGATAATCACCCTGATTGCTCTTTGCCTCATTACCTTTGTTATGTACAACTCAGCCCAAAGACTTGAATTAAGACAGGAAAAGAACTACGGACTTGACCCTGAATATCAAAAATATTCAGATACAACTCCGCTCCTCTTCCCATTTACTAAGCAGTATCATTCAATGAAAGTGTACAGAGACTAATGAAAGAATTCAGCATACTAATGGCTTTAGTCGACTATATTCCTGTCATCCTCTATTTCCTGGCAACGAATATGGCAGCTAAAGACTTAAAGCACAGAATGAATACCGTCCAGTCGGTATCCTTCAGGATCGGGACCTTAATGGTTGCCGTTGCAGGAGCCCTCAAAGCCACATACAAGCTCATATATGCTCTTGGACTTGGAGATATTGAGTGGATGTCAAATCAATTTTTTGCCAATCAGGCAATAGGCTTCCTCATTGCAGGAATCGCAATGGCAATAGTAGCTATGTCAAAAAGACAAAAAAGGATCAACGGCTTTATCCCCACCATGGCCCTTGTGGGCATAATGGTCGTAGGCCTTTGCGCAACAGATGCATCCCTTGCATATTTTGCAGCAAAGCTGAAGAAAGGAAACGCCTTAGCCTGCTTTATCATTTCCTTTTTCCTATGCATGGCCATGGGATATATGTCATCGAGAAGTTTCGACCAGGCATATATGAACTGGGCTGCAGAGGGAATCAACATAGTGGGACAGGGACTTCTTTACTTAGGCTGCATCATACTTCATAAGGCGGGCCTTAAAGAATATTAAACTACTTGCTAAGATTGAAAAATGGGACAAGCACTGCTTGCCCCATTTTTTTAACTGACTATATAAACTATTCGCTTTTTCCTAATCTTTTTTTGCGTTTTCGTTTGTATCTATGGAATTACCGAAAACAAAGAAGCGCTGATAAAGGAATTCCGTCACGAAATTTAGAAGCATATTTATGACCGTAACAAGATATTCGTTCCATCCAAGAGTACCTGCAAGAAGGTGCTCAAGCCATGTGGAAAGAGGCGTAAATACAGCATAATATGCAGCAACCTTCATCATTGCGATAGGAACATTCGCAGCTGACTTAAATGTAAACTTCCTGTTAAGTGTAAAGTTCCAGATAACGGACAAAACAAGCCCCGTCAGATAGCATGCCCAGTAAGGAAGATCCGTAAACTCATTAAGAAGTGTAAAGGTACCGAGCTCTATAAGGCCGGCACTGGCCGAAAAAAGCGTAAATTTGACGACGCGCCAAAATTCTTTCATAACTATTCCTCTTACATTTCCACTTCTTCAGAAAGGGGTCTTTCGAGAAGTTCGGGATTTTCTATAAGGTGCTTAAAGAGCTTTACGGTACCGGAATAATAATATCCGTCTGCAAGTCTTTCATCTATTGTAAGGCCGATATCGACGCTTTCGCGCTGTTCTACGCTTCCGTCAGGCATTTCCAAAGGACGCTTCTTTATCTCCCCTATAATGCACATAACAGAGGTTGTGCCCCAGTTTGTCAGATGATGATAACCTGCATGGAGCTTTATAGAGCCAAGGTTTGAAAGTATGCAGCTTGACTGGTAAGGATCTGTTGCAATAACAGCCTGAGGCATCCAGCCGTGTCTTTCGAGCCATCTTGCGATCCTTCCTATGAGCTTCTTAAAGGGCAGCTTTTGTATGAAGTCCATGCTCTCAGTGGACTGGTCCTTATTATCCCCGGTCCTTACATATGAAACCTGTCTGTAGATTTCGTTATGAATGGAGTCCAGGGTATCTTCCGGCTTTGAATGGATAAAAGCAAGAGCTTCGCCGCCGTTATCCGCAAAGATCTTCTTTATGGTGAAGGAGGCAGATACCTCATTTCTTTGATACATATTGTAATTGGCAATAAAGGCGTTCATCTTAGGCCTAAGAGTTATGGTCTTAAGCATTGCCGTAACAATCAGTTGAAATACGTTGTACTTGTATTCCGGGTGACTTGCGTTCTTTTCTTCCAAAAACTTTTTCGCATTGGTCAAATCCAAAGTTTCTGAAATATATGCCTCGTTATCACAGCGATTTGGATACATTAAAGGCATAATGTAATGCATGGAATCTAAGTCTCTTATGAGAGTACCGTCTCTTCGGTCTCCCCAGCGTCTTTTAGCCATTTTAAGAATCTCCTTAATTAATATACATTTGTAGATTTTATCACATAGGAATAATACTTTCCAGCAAATATATATCGAAATCAAAAAAATGACAACAACAAAAATACGTGATATTATCCATTAGGAGATAATTATGAACATATCAATAGTATGCATAGGCAAACTAAAGGAAAAGTATTGGCAGGATGCCGCGGCTGAATATACAAAAAGGCTGAGCCGTTTTTGCAAGCTTTCAGTAGCAGAACTTCCTGAAAGCAAATCAGATTCAAAGGAAGAAGAAAGCAGCGAAATACTCGCAAAGATCCCGAAGGGATCCTATGTGATCGCCCTTGATATAGAAGGAAAGCGCTTTAGTTCCGAAAGCTTTGCAAATAAAATATCGGATCTGGCCCTTGAGGGCAAATCCGATATATGCTTTATCATAGGCGGCTCGAACGGCTTTGATGACAGAGTAAGGAATGCGTCTGATTTAAGGCTTTCCTTTTCAGACTTCACCTTCCCACATCAACTAATGAGAGTCGTACTCCTCGAACAGATCTATAGGGCATTTAAAATTAATGCCGGTGAAAAGTATCATAAATAGAATCTATATTTCAGCTGTTTCTTCGTAAGCCTTTACAAGAAGCAGCTTTTTCTTTTCATCTTCTGTCAAAAGGGCTTCAAAATCTTCAAAGCTTCCCACAACATCAAGACCCTTTTCTCCATCCTTAAAATGCATAGGAATAATATGTTTTGGCTCTATCTGTCTTAAAACAGAAACTGCTGTCTTTGCATCTATTGTAAAAAATCCCCCGATAGGTATCATGACGCAGTCAAGGCCTTTGAGCTTTTGAGCCTGTTCATCAGAAAGTGTATGTCCAAGGTCTCCGAGATGTGCAACCCTTTTCCCTTCCGCCGATAGTATGGTTATCCTGTTGTTTCCTCTTAAAGATCCTTCTTTATCATCATGGAAACAATCTATAAATTCTTCCTTGAAGGGAGAGCTGACTCCTTCTTTTAATTTAACGCCTTCTGTATAGGCATGATCAAAATGTCCATGGGAGCAAAGCACTTCGTTTGCTTCAAGATCCACATCTCCGAATCCCCTAACGCCCTTATACGGATCAAGGACTATGGAATAACCATTGGATTCAACTGTAAAACATGCATGTCCGTGATAAGTAATCTTCATAATCTGCACCTCTCTCTTAGCAAAATGTTTTAAGAAAAGCAGGCAGAAGCTCCCCTGAATATTGGCAAAGGGAATAACTGCCGCTGGATAAACACCAATCATACATCAAAGCCCTTTCAAACATGGCATAGGCTTTGGTTATATCGTTCGTTGTGAATTCCTTTCTGAAAAGGCCTTGCTGCTGGCCTTCGATGGTTATAGTCCTTAAGAGCTTGTAATAGGTCCTTCCTGCATCGAGAAGGCTTCTGTCGCTGCTCGAAACAAGTTGACTTGCAAGAAGCCTGCTTAAGATATCAACCGATACCGTATTCTCTATCATGAGAAACAATTCATGATTTAGGAATACAAGTTTATCTATGGGCGACAGCTCAGGATCCATTTCCTGCTCAAGTTCTTCATACTTCTCATCAAAAAGATAGGAAAGGGATGCAGGGAGAGAATCCTTGCCCTCAAAATAGTGATAAAAGGAGCCTTTAGATGCTCCTGAAGCATCCACGATATCATCTATTGTCGTATTCTCATACCCTTGTTTATAGAAAAGTTCCCATGCTGCTCTTACTATTCGGCTTTTTGTATCGGATTTTTTCAAAGTTTATTTTCCTTTCAAATTTTAGTTCCAACTTTAGTCTAATACAAATTCTCTGTATTTTCAACAGTTTTAAGCATTTTATCAGATATATATTCTAGTTTTTAGTATGAACAATATTCTGTATTTCATTTCACTTTTCTTTCTGCTATTATCCTTTCATATATTTTCAGGGGATGAGCATAAACTACAAGGATTTACCTCCTTGCTCATCTTTCTGAATAAGAAAAGGAGCAAAACAAAATGTCAAATGTTGAAATGATTATCTTTATTCTTTATCTGGCCATGATGCTTGGAGTAGGAATCTTTTTCTTCCTAAGATCCAAAGGATCCGGTGAAAAGGATTATTTCCTGGGCGGAAGAAAGATGGGACCTTGGGTATCGGCCCTTTCCGCAGGAGCATCGGATATGAGCGCCTGGTCACTCATGGGACTTCCGGCCTCTGTTTACGCCCTTGGCATGGGCAAGTCATGGATCGCAATCGGGCTTTTAATAGGATACGCATTAAGCTGGATCACAGAAGCACCCAGACTTCGCCGCTTTACAATAGTCGCAAACGATTCCATAACCATACCTCAATATTTGACAAACAGGTTCCTTGCAAAGAGCAGCATCATAAGAATTCTGTGCGCAATTCTTTTCCTCATAGCATATACAGTATATGCAGCATCCAGCATGAAAGCCTGCGGCACCCTCTTTAACACAGTGACCGGCATTGATGCAAAACTCGCCATGTATATCTCCGCTGCCATCATAGTAAGCTATACCTTTATGGGAGGGTATTCCGCAGTTTGCTGGACAGACTTTTTCCAAGGCCTTTTAATGCTCGGAGCCCTGATGCTCGCACCTCTATTCGCCTTAGCTGCCATAAATAACGGAAATGCCGTATTCTCTGCATCTGAGCTCCCAAGCGGCTACTGGAACTTCTTTACGGCAGACTACAGAGATATAATCTCCGGACTTGGCTGGGGAATAGGATATTTCGGAATGCCTCACATAATAGTAAGGTTTATGTCCATAAGGTCAGATAAAGACCTCAAAAAATCAAGGGTGATAGGAATTGGCTGGACAACCCTGATCCTCGGATTTGGAGTTTTGGCAGGAGCTGCCGGAAGAATGCTCCTTGGAAACCTCGATGATTCCTCCATAGTATTCATACTCATGGTAAGAAAGCTCTTCCCTTCCATAATTTCAGGAATACTTCTTTCGGCCATACTTGCAGCCGCCATGAGCTCTGCCGATTCACAGCTTCTTTCAGCATCATCTGCTTTTTCAAGCGATATATACAAGCCGATATTCAGAAAGAATGCAGGAGACAAAGAAATGCTCTGGGCAGGAAGACTCATAGTAATAATCATTGCTGTAGTTGCCGTGATCATTGCATCAAGTCCGAACAGCGGGACTGTAATGTCCCTGGTGGAATATGCATGGGGACTCTTCGGGGCAGCCTTTGGCCCTGTAATTATGCTCTCACTTTTCTGGAAGCGCTTTAATTTCGCAGGCGCTGCAGCAGGAATCGCCCTTGGAGGACTTACGGATATACTCTGGGCAATGTTCCTTTCAAAAACAGGAATTTATGAAATAGTACCGGCATCCATTGTAAGCATAATAGCAGCAGTGGCAGTTACGCTGATGACGAAAGAGCCTTCAAAAGACATAAAAGAGCTATTTGACAAAGCAATAAGCAGCAAGGCATAAATTTACATTTAATACTTTTTTCGTTCTAAATATAAGGAAATACGGCTCCTCCAAGGGCATACCGCCGCCCACTTGGTTGAGCCGTATTTGTTATTTCTAGAGATCTTTAACAGCCTCCTTTAAGACCTTCCCTATGGGATCCCTGATGACAAGGTCAGCTTCTGTATCCATTGCTGTAGAAGACATATTTATTACAACAAGATGCCTTCCCCTGAAGTAATGAACAAAGCCTGCAGCCGGATAAACAGCCAAGGACGTTCCCCCTATAATCAGAGTATCCGCATTGGAAATCGCAGATACCGATGACCTTATACAGTTTTCATCAAGCATTTCTCCGTAGAGGACAACTTCGGGCTTTACTATTCCGCCGCAGCTGCATCTTGGGACGCCGTCGATCTTACCCTTTGCATTTTTGCAATTTTCATCATTCAGCACGTAATCAAGGTCATATTTCTTTCCGCACCACCTGCAGCGATTTCTGTGAACAGAGCCGTGGAGTTCATATACTTTCTTGCTTCCTGCCATTTGATGAAGTCCGTCTATATTCTGAGTAATGACAGCTTTAAGCTTTCCCATCTCTTCCAGCTTTGCCAACGCAAGATGGGCTTCGTTTGGCTTTGCCCAGGTTGCGATGAGATTTTTCTTATAGTAATCAAAGAAGGTTACGGGGTCCTCGTCAAAGAAGTCTATAGACAACATCTCCTCGGGACTTCTTCCGTATTCCTGTTTTGCATTGTAAAGGCCCTTTTCGGACCTAAAGTCAGGAATACCGCTTTCGGTAGATACCCCCGCTCCTCCGAAAAACACTATATTATTTGACTCTTTTAATATTTCTTTTAATTCTTCGTACATAATCCTTTTATGAAAACTGCCGGAGCATTCCTCCGGCAGTTCCTTGACTTTATTAAACTTTTTGCTTATTCTGTAACTCTTTCAATCTTGTTATCTGCAGCATTCTTTCTAATGGATTCGATTCCGTTGAGGCAAGCTTTCATTGTTGTATAGCCTTCGCCTACTGCAATAACCTGTCCGTTTCTTGCTTTAAGACGGAAACGTACTTCACCCTTCTTATCTTCATAAACTTCGAATTTCGGGTTGCTTTCCTTCTTATAGCCTTCCTTTGTCTGATCCTCAACAGCAGCAATAGGAGCGTTCTTTACAACGCTTGCAATGCCCTTTTTGCAGGATGCGAGGGAAGAATATACTTCGGAATGTGCGATTGTTTCGCCGTTTCCGGCTTTGAGATTGAATTTGACGCCGTTCTTTGCATCACTGATGACGAATTTGCCCATAATTTTAGTCCTCCATAAATGACAATATCATAAACAGCTTATTCATTAGTATTTTCAGATACAGAATTTACCTGTATCCCATATAACTATCTCGATTATATCATACGGGAATAATTTATGCATCCCTTAAAAATGCTCTGTATCCCTTGTATGCTTCATATACGTCAGCCTTTGAAGTTACTTCATAAGGAGCATGCATTGAAAGAACAGCTACTCCGCTGTCGATTACATTCATGCAATACTTTGCCATGATATATGCAATGGTTCCGCCGCCGCCAACATCTACTCTTCCAAGTTCGCAGAACTGGTAAGAAACCTTGGAATCATCCATAACTTTTCTAACCTTTGCTACATATTCAGCATTGGCATCATTGCTTCCGCTCTTTCCGCCGGAACCTGTGAACTTGTTGAATGTAAGTCCGTTTCCGAGGAATGCCGCATTCTTTCTTTCAAATGCATCTGCATAGAGAGGATCATATCCTGCGCTAACGTCGGATGAAAGCATATATGAATGTGCAAGCGCATCATGTCCGCCTGTATAAGGATCCTCGCCCTGAAGGGCAACAAGCTTTGAAACAACATTCTCAAAGAAGAGTGAAGACATACCTGTAGCACCTACAGATCCTATTTCTTCCTTATCTACAATGAGGCAGCAGGATGTTCTCTTTAAAGGTTTATCTTCATCGAGCATTGCAAGAAGGGATGTATATGCACAAACCTTATCATCCTGACCGTATGCAAGTATCATGCTGCGATCAAATCCAAGGTCTCTTGCAGCTCCCGCAGGAACAACTGTAAGTTCTGCTGAAAGGAAATCCTCTTCTTCAATTCCATATTCCTTCTTGAGTATAGCAAGGACATTTGCCTTAACAGCATCTTTCTGATCCTTTTCGAGCTTGCTCTCTGCAAGGGGCTGTCCTCCGATGAGAAGGTCAAGATTTTCGCCTGTTACAACTTCTGCTGCAGTCTTTGTCATCTGCTGGCGAGCAAGGTGAATAAGGAGATCTGTGAAGCAGAACACGGGGTCTTTAGGATCGTCACCTACTGTAACCTTAACAGTCTTTCCGTCCTTTAAGCATACAACTCCGTGTATAGCCATAGGCTGGGTTACCCACTGATACTTTTTAATTCCGCCGTAATAGTGGGTATCAAGATATGCCATATTTTCAGCCTCATAAAGAGGATTTTGCTTTATATCAGCTCTTGGGCTGTCTATATGAGCGCCAAGGATATTCATGCCGTGAACAAGGGGCTCTTCGCCGATTTGGAAAAGCGCAAGTGTTTTACCCATGCAATTTGCATAGATTTTATCGCCTTTCTTTAATTTCTTTCCATTAGAAAGAACATCATTGATATTTACATATCCGGCTTTTTCAACCATAGCGACGGTAAGTTCAACGCATTCACGTTCAATCTTACCCTTAGAAATAAATTCCTTGTATCCTTCGCATACTCTGTTAAGATCCTTAAGATCTTTTGCCTTATATTTTTTCCATGCGTTTTTATTTTCCATACACGCCTCCCATAAAAAAATTTCCTATATTATACCATACATTCCATTTGTTAAACCTGGGAATTGAGAAAAATCAGGCTTCATGATACAATGCAAAGGCTCTAACAAATATAAGCCCCCAAAGCTATGGGAGAAAGGAATATATATATGAACTTAGAAAAGTATCTTGATATCAAAGACGAGGTAAAGGAAGCCCTCGAAGAAGGAAAACCGGTAGTAGCTCTTGAGAGCACTATTTTAAGCCACGGAATGCCCTACCCTGAAAATCTTGACTTTGCAGCTCAAGTAGAAAAGGTAATAAGAGAAGAAGGCGCAGTTCCTGCAACAGCAGCCTTAATCGACGGAAAAATCAAACTCGGACTTACTCCGGATGAACTTGAAATCATGTGCAAAGCAGAAAATGTAGGAAAGGTTTCAAGAAGAGACTTTGCTACATATCTTGCAACAAAGAGAACAGGCGCTACAACAGTTGCATCAACTATGATGTGCGCATCCTTTGCCGGAATTAAAGTCTTTGCAACAGGCGGCATAGGGGGCGTTCACAGAAACGGCGAAGTGACCATGGATATATCTGCAGACCTTCAGGAACTTGGCAATACAAGAGTTGCTGTCGTATGCGCAGGCGCAAAGCAGATACTTGATATCGGAAGAACCCTTGAATATCTCGAAACCATGGGCGTGCCTGTAATCGGAATGGGAACAGACCAGTTCCCTGCATTCTTCTGCAGAAACAGCGGTTTTGGCGTAGACTATAGAGCTGATTCTCCAAAAGATGTAGCAAAGATCATAAAGACCACATGGGACCTCGGCCTTAAGGGAGGCCTTCTCATAGGAAATCCGGTTCCCGAAGAATATGCTCAGGATTACGATTACATGGAAGGAATAATCTCCAAAGCCCTTAAGATGGCTGATGAAGCAGGAGTTCACGGAAAGAATATAACCCCGTTCCTCCTTGCAACCATAAAGGACCTGACCGGAGGAGAATCCTTTAAATCCAATGTACAGCTTGCACTTAATAACGCAAGATGCGCAGCAAGGATTGCAAAGGAACTTTCAGACCTTAAATAAGACCCCAAAGCACAAAAAAAGGAGCGCTGGAAAAGCGTTCCTTTTAGATTGCCATTATATACTCTATTTCTTATAGAAATTGCCGGTCATTTTGATGAAGGCGGCTTCTTCCACCTTTTTATCGTATTCTTCACTGGTCATGTCTGAATACTTGTCAAAGTAAAGTTCAAGCATGGAAATCGTGTGGTTGACATCAGCAAAGGTCTTAATATCATAAATAATACCATCGGAAAGAATCTGTTTGTTGCTATCCTCATCCTCAAATTCATAGCTGAATGAAGTTCTGGCTTTATACAGTTCCTTTCTTATCACACGATAAAAATCACCACCGAATCCGGCTTCAAAAATGAGCTTAATATCCGCATAGCAAGTTCTGCAGTAATCGATGATTGCCCACCTGTTACTTGCCGAGCTCTCCTTATCATATTGATCATCAAGTCTGTCATAAGCAGAAATGCTTTCGCATATAACTTTGATCATAAGATCTATTACATCTTCCTTCTTCTCGAAGTGGTTATAAAAAGAAGAACGGCTGATATCAGCCTTTAAAACAAGGTCCGTTACACTAATTTCATCATAAGTTTTTTCTGTGAGCAAAGCTTTAAGTGCATTGCATATTTTAACCTGTGTTTTAGTCATTTTTGCCTTACCGGTATTGCGCATTCTGAACCTCCTGAGTGTGCTACATTCATTTTACCTACCTTTTTTACATTTGCAAGTGAAATTGGTGATATTTTCATATTTATACAAAATATTCCACAAATGCGACATTAATATTCACTGCTATTTTCACAGTATTTTTATTGAACTACTGTGTATCCAAATGATATAATTAAGTTACCTGGAGGCGGTGTTATTTATTTTCCTACATTTGCTATACGGGATTTCGGACGTCTACTTCATCATTA
>CAZALQ010000032.1:0-12917 GCA_964485605.1 uncultured Oscillospiraceae bacterium | reverse complement strand
AAGGAAATTGCAGAAACCGGAAACGTTTCGGGGGCATCAATAAATTTATATAAAGACGTATCTTCTGTTAATCGTTCAATAAAAAAATTTGAGGAGGATTTGGGTTATAAACTCTTTGTCCGAGATCAAGGAAAAATGATTTTAACAAAAGAGGGAGAGAACGCATTGATTCTGGTCAATGAAATAATGAATAGAGTTGATTCCCTATATGAAGTAAACGGACATAAAGATCCGATTCCTGTATCAATTTATGCAACAGATGTAGAAACATTATCTTTCATCTCTGCTAGTTTTGTTTCAGTAAACAAAAGTCGAAAGTACAGTGTAACAGGGCATTATGCCTATAATGAAGAAATAGAAAATGCTTTGAAGAATGGCAACTGTGATATTGCCATTACTACCAAGCCTATCTTTATTGATAAAGGTGTCATTGTTTTTAAATATGATGATAACCCAACAATTGTAAAAAGACAGGATAATCATAACGACGTCCATACAATAATTTCATTAGAAGATTGCCAAGGAAGGGAATTTGCAGTTCTTGGAAAAATGGGTTCAAAGATAGATCTTTTGGAAACCTATATTAGAAATAAAAAACTGAATATTAAGCTTGAGTATAATATTAGTGAGTCTTTATTTTATTCAAAAGTGTTAAATGGAAACTCATCTGCCATTGTAGGACAATCAATTGCGAAAAGCTTTTCGAATAAGCAATTAAATGTACAGGAAATCTCTAATAAAGAACTAATAACATCTGTCTACATCACAGTAACTGAAAAGAACAATGATCTTGTGGCTTTAGTAAGATCCTTCTTAAAAAAACTACCTGGATTTCTAGAGTTAAGTTAATAGTTACAGTGTTTATGTGTTCTTATTATATAACATTTTCCATTCCACGGGAATTTCCACATGCCCATATTTATACTCTTTCGCCAAGATACTTCGATGTATATTTCAAAAAAGTCTCTTAAATACGATTCTGCAATCTTCAGATTTCAAGCTCAGTGCCTAATTTTAGTCCCACCTTCACTCCTTTTGCAAAACCTTGCATCTCCATTTCAGCCAATATTTCGTTGAACGCTTCTTCACTTATACCTGGATTGACACTCATAAACAGATCTATCTTTTCCTGTAGTTCCTTGGAATTAGATTCATTTGGCATAAGTTTGTCTAGTAATTCATAATTCATTTCTGTTCTCCTTTTTATAACTAATGTAGTGGAGGCAACAGCTTTACTACTATTGCCTCCTTAAATAGCGTCTTGATTAAGCAAGTTTATGATTTATTCATCTTTAGAATGGTTCTATATCTTCGAGTTCATCATTTATCGATTCTGCAAGTACATCATCCCCTACCTTCTCCATTAAAGGCTTATACACACTGTTATTAAGTGCAAATAGGTTCCTTGATATCTCACCCGGGTCCATATCTTTGTATGCCTTATCAAAAATGTACACTCTGCTGTCTATCATATCAAGTGCATGGAGTACAGCTGCCTCTGGAATTGCTGGCTCTGTTATAGCACCAAACTCTAGGCTTCCATGGTGAGATGCAATCATGTGCTCGAGCAGAGTCACTCTGTCGCAGTCACAGAGCAAGTATTCGCCCGGCCAATTCATAGCGGTTTCCTCGACCCACATCACCCCAATCAGAGAATGCCCAAGGAGCCTGCCGTCTACGGAGTATTCGACATTTCCAATCCTAGAGGTCTTTAACTCTTGCAGCTTGCCAATATCGTGAAGTGCAGCTCCACATACAAGCAGTTCTCTATCAAGAGTCGGGTAGTTGATAGCCACATACATAGCCTGCTGCACCATTGCGGCGGTGTGCTGAAGCAGTCCTCCTATGACATTGTGGTGAATGGACTTACCTGCGGCAGAGTGCATGAATTTATCCTTTTCTGAGTTCAGGAGTCTAAGCGTCAAGTTAGATAAAGGTTCATAGGTTTTATCTCTTTCTGATGGCGTATGACTGCACCTAACGTTGCATATGAGCTGGTTCCATGTCTTCTCGAAATCTATATCTGCTTTTATGATATAGTCATCCAAAGTGATGGCTGCAAAGTCGCTTGGGTATATATCATCCACCGTATAGCTTCTGTCTCCGTTATAGGTAGATGCTTTGATCGAAACCGTTACAACACTTTCCGTTTCAACTCCATCGCATTTGAGATCATTACGTGTTGTATCAAACTTTCTTGCAGTTATGATGCTATTACCATCGGAAAGCTCAAGTTCCACAAATGGTTTCCCATTCTTTGCAGTCTTCTCGTTTATATTGAGAAGTAGTGCCTCTCTTGCATAGGTCTTGTTAAGATCCATTTCCTTAAAATTTGTCTTTCCCGTCATCTTTTTGTCCCTTTCTATTTATCTAAATTTATTTCATATGCCTTTGAACCATCTTTTGTCTCAAAGGACTTTAAGTGATTTATGATGCATTCCTCATTCGCCGGATCGCAGAGGAACAGATTTACGGCTTTGAAGAGAGCATATTCGCTGATCCCCAAAGACTTGCACCATTCTTGAAGTTTAAAGTGGTCCTCCTCAGAAAATTCCACGAGCACGGTTTCGCATTTATCGGAATCGTCGTAGTTCAGAACTATGCTCTTGTAGGCTGCCTTTGTTATGAACTCTATGACCTTCTCGCAATCTTTGTTAACCATTGCCTTTTTTTCATTCTCGAGTGGTATTGAGACTATTCTTGCGCTGTTTATTCCTGTGAGGCTTGACCTGCACACTGCAAGGTATATCCCTTTTGCCAGTCTCTCAACCTTTATGATCTTGTATCCATATAATTCATTGCTCATTTTCTTCTTTCCCCTTAATCTGATTTAGTTTATTTGCCATTAAAGTCTGTACATCCGGAAATAGATGTGCATATCTGTAAGTGATCTCCACACTTTCATGCCCTACTCTGTCTGCAATAGCTACAGCGCTGTACCCTAGATTTATCAGAAGGGATACATGACTATGTCTAAAGTCGTGTATTCTGATAAAAGGAAGACCTGCCTCTTGTGTGTAAGCCACATGCCTCTTTTTAAGTAGTGCCTGGTTTATGGGAAACATTCTGCCATCCGGGCTCATATCATATTGCCGCTGCAGATAGTCTTCAACTTCCTTAGATAGGAAATCAGGCATCTGGACCTTTCTAATGCTTTTCTTTGTTTTTGGTTCAGAGAAGATGTCCTGCTTTCTTTTCCTCATGTACGTCTTGTTAACGCTTATCATTTTGCTTTCAAGATCTATATCTGCAGGTGTTAGGGCCAACATTTCGCCACGCCTTAGGCCGCACCAATATAGGATCTCAAAGCAGAGATGGAACATGGGATCTTTCCTAGACACCTTTTCAAACTGCTTATATTGTTCCAGCGTCCAAAACTTCATTTTAATCTCAGTTTCAGTACCCATATTCCCAACTATAGACGCTGCGTTCTTTTGCAGGTCATAATATCTGACCGCATGGTTTAGGATAGCGTTGAGCTGGTTGTGGACTGTCTTAAGATAAGATTTTGAGTATGTCTTGCCAGTCTGCTGATTGACCTTTTTCATCATGATCGTTTGCCACTTCATGACATCTTTTGTTGAGATATCAGAGAGCTTCATATCTCCGAAAAACGGGATCAAGTGAGTCCTTATGATATCCTTCTTCATATACAAGGTGCTTTCTCTTATCCTTACTTCACGGTTGCCAAGATATACATCTACGAAATCCTTAAAGAGCATATCAGTGCTCTCACGCACCTTGCTTAGGTATTCCTGCTCCCATGCAAGCGCATTTCTTTTTGTTTCGAATCCTCGTTTACAGGTATGTTTGGTTTTGCCGTTCCAGTCTTTGTATGAGACCTGAACGTACCACCTGCTTGTTTTCTTGTCTTTATATGCCGGCATTGCATACCTCCTCTCTAGCAAGCCCCGCCGAAAACTTTTGACTCAAAGTACCTGCGGCTAATCTTTCCTGCCACTGTTATGTAGCCCTGGTCATTTAGCTCATCATTGAGCTTTCTGATGATCTTGTATGCTGTAGGAACAGACACACACATGTAATCAGCTACAGCCGAAGCATCCATAAAATTGGTGTTTGACATTTTGTTTTCCTCCTTATGTCTTATCCTTGGCGAAAACAAAAACACCGTGCAGGCTTTAATGCTCCACACGGTGATATATCTGAAACGATAGTATCCTTCCCTGGTACCTCAAAATACTGCTTGCAGAATTTCTCCTTGCAAGATATATTGAATGGGTACGGCGTTGTAGGTAGCTCTCTTACCTGCTCAACCGCTGCGGAGGGTCCAAGCTCCAAAGCGGCGTCGTATTTTTATTTTCTTTTAATATTTATATCCGATATCGGATATCTTGGCTATATATTAGCATATCTGATATCGGATATCAAGCATTATTTTAAATTTTTGAAAAATATTTTGATTATTATACCTACTATCTCTTTTATACATTTAGCTAAAACCCTTTGAAATCCCTTTAAAAACATGATATCGTATATATGCCAGTTGACAAAAAGGAAGGAAGGTTGCATTTTGAAAACTGAAGCTCAAAAAAGAGCCAATGAAAAGTGGGAAAGCAAGTTTAAACAGCGTATTATTCGGTTGACACCGGAAAAGGATGCTGCGCTTGTTTTGCGTGCTGAAAAAACTGGTGAATCCGTAAATAACCTTTTAAACAGATTGATCGATGAAGAACTCAGTAAGTAAGGATCTAAAAGATCTTATACACAAGATAGCGACAAGCACCTTGCCTTTATATAAAAGGCAGGGTGCTTTTGACTTTATTTAATGTCATTTTAGTAAATATTTTATTTACTTTATTGACATTTTTACTGGCTTTCAAAATGCTGCAAAGACTTCAAATTTCATGCTTTAAGAGCCTTATATAATAGAATTGTAATATAAGGAGGGAGGAATAATTTATGTTTGAAGCGGAAGTTTACATTAATGGAAAATGGGAGAATAAAAATGCGAATGAGCTTAACAGGGAAGACAGAAAACGTCCTATGCGTTGTCCCCTGTGTAAAGCGCCGGCAATCATATGCTTTTGCGCGGGTAATAGAAGCAACTACTTTCGGTCAAATATGCATACGGCTGATTGCGACAACGCTGTAGGCGGCAAGATCATAAAGGCCCCAAGGAGGAAGGTCCCTGTCATAAATGACATGATGGGTCATAAAGATAATTCAAGAGAACTAGATGACGTTCTTAATAAAATGAAGTCTGCTGCAAAAGACAAACCTGATCAGGATGATGATGATTTTATTGAAGAAACAGTAGATAACATCACTGATGACAGAGATATTGAACTGCATAAGTGCAGCTCTATATATCAAGAGTTTCTCAATATGCCTCTTGATACAAAACTTGATATAGGTCTCGAGCTAAGAGACTACCTAATTTGCAAAGATACGATCCAAGAAGCACGAAATACGCTCCTGACCGGGCCTAAGATGTTTATTGCAGCAAGATGTAAGGCACCCTTTTCATTTTCATCAGAATATATATGTCTTAGGGATGCTTTCTCCTTTGAAGATAAGGATACGATCTTTCTCCTTGTAAAGTGCGAAGACCCAGTCTCTGATACCATTTTTAGATACAAGATCTTTGGCAATGAACGTCTAGGAATTGAAAGGGATCCTCATAAATATATTGTCGTTACAGGTACGGTAGAAAAAGAGATTAACGACCAATTTACTATCTATAAGTTGTCACCTTTATCAGAGGCTAGGTATTGCTTCACGAACAAGAAGAAAAGAGATGATTGATTTAATTGAGATACTAGAGGACTATAGAGCAGAATTCTCCGATCGTGTTTTCCTTACAAAATTCCTTAGATCAAATGCCCTTGATACCATTATCGATTACGAAACTATCAAAGATGTAATGACTGGGATAAAAGATGAAGAGGATAAAGCATCGATATTGATCGCCTGCATACAGGCAAAAAACGATATAGAGCAGGGAAGAAGTCACCGTAAAGGATCAAGAAAAAACTACGATAGCCTTGTTTTCGATGCCTTCCGGGCAAGGTATAAAGGTAAAACGAAATTAACTAGAAAAATGGCCCTGTCTCTTTGTAGTGGTATAGGAGGCATCTCTATAACAGGAAAAGACCTGTATATAGGCAATACTTCTGTTGTTAAAGCCTTTAAAATCTTAAACAAATTAGACTTTGGCCTTGCGGATAGACTCGCTGTCATAGAAACACTCTTAACTACTAACAGTGCTATGTCGGCAGCGGACTCTTTACTGACTAGGGACAATCCAGAGTACAAAGCCTATTATAACGCCTTCAAAGAGATCCTAAAATGCGTTGGCACAAATATAACAAATCGCTTAGATTTCATCTGCGCCATTTCCTTTAATAAGGATTCTAATGACATAGAACTTGAGAACAAACCAGTTTACTATTCCGCAACAGGAAATATCATAAGAGAATGCGAAGGGGCTGAGGAATATAGAGTTAGTCTCATTGAACCGTCCCCTTTCTTTATTCGTAAATGGAAGCAAGATGATATTCCTTCAAATATAGAAATTGATGTTGTCATAAGCAACGATCATATCAGATCAATGCTTAAACCTCTATATGATGATACTCTTGGTATAACCTTCAGGTCTTACGACGACTTCTTTAAATCTCTTAACTCGGGTGCACCTGATAGCACCATCATCTTTGCAACCAGGGTCCCAGAGAATGAATCAATCGATGCGATCTTGAGTAAACTGGAAGGTGCTGCAATAAAAGAGCATTCGCTATATATCTTTGGCTCCGACGATGTACTATTGCATTCTGATTCCTTAACGCACCAAAAGCTATCTAGCATGGCTGTAAGTAGGATCGACCTTCTTCCACAAGGCATCAACTGCTGTACTTTCCCTGCAAGAAAAACCTTTCTCCACGCCTATTATGGCTATATACATAGTGATCATCCCGAAAACATCGCTGTATCTAAATATTCACTAAATAATAACAGCACAAGCCAGATGATTTCTTTGCCCACACGTGCATATAGCATATCAAGGAAATCATTTAATTCAGGGCAGAGATCTTTAAGATCACTAGTCTCAGACAACCAAAAGCTAGATCTTTCAAAATCCCCAAATAAGAGATCTGAACCAAGATCCTATCCATTTACAAAAGAAATACAGCTTAGCTACTCTGTGTTCAACTCAAATGACGGTACATATCGTATCCGTGCTCATGCGGTCCTATTAAACTCCGATGGAAAGAAACTCTCAATCGCGAACTCTTCACTTGAGAAAAAGTATCTATCTACAGAACAGGATATATTAGAGTTCCTTGAAAAGTATCCCTACAGCATGAAGAGGACATCAGAAGATAACAATATACAAAGTATTATTTCATCTGAATGCAGATCTTTTTTTAAAGGCAAATCTATAACACTAAAAACCTTCCTCTACATATACCCTGAACTATCTGAAGAATTCTCTGAAAGGGTCTTTAAAGAGCTATCAGATCTATTGAAATCAGACCTCGGCGATGTTGATATGTCATTTATCTCAACGGCCCTTCTTACGGATGCACTCAACGACTTCTACCTGTACGATGAACATAGAATCAGCATCTTTACTTTAGCAACTGCAGTCTCGGACCTCTTCGATATAGCTATAGCATATGGACATTGCAGGTTTAATCCTGCATTAGGCCTTATTATTCAGCACAAAGAAAGATTTCAAGAGCTCGATGAAGTAAGTAATGCCCTTGGGAAAAGATTCTTAATGCCAAAAGAGATCCATCACATTATTAATATATGTTCCAGAAAGATCAAAATAGGAGCATTCGAATACTTTAGCGTAATACTTAGATTAGCACTGGGCCTTGAATCAAACATAATTGCAGCCCTTAAATGGAGTGACTTTAAAGAGTATGTGACAGATACAGGGGAAATAAAATATCAGCTTCGTATAGAGAGACAGATTGGAAAGAAAGGCAGTGAAGTCGAGCCACTAAAACGAGTTGAACAAATAAGGCTTATCCCTGTGATATCACCTCTGGCAAAGATCCTTCTCGACAGGAAGGAATCCTTGCTTTCAGCTGGTAATGGCATTACAGAGCAGGATCTGAAAGGGAAGCATATCATTCCCGGAGACCATAAACTAGATTCTTCTGCGCTCATTATGCTGCCAAAAAAGATCAACAGCCTGTGCCTCGAGCTGATAAAGGACTTAGATATCCCTGAGAACTATTTGCCTCTACCTGATAACAAATATGGAATACTAGAGGCAAATCTTAATGCTACAAAAAACGATATCTATAAGAACACTTTTAGACATTATCTTCTGAGATCCTCATACATTTCCTTAGGAGACATGAGCTATCTTCTAGGAATCCAAGCACCAAGTGTCGACTTCGGAAACTATATCGATAGTACTGAACCTCGGAATCAAGCCCACTATTTAGAAGAGATCTTAGAGAACTCTTGGAACATTTATATGGAGAAAACAGATGAGTGATATATTAAATCCTTCGTTCCTTCGCTATACCAGCCATGGTGAACCTAATCTAAACTGGGCAATAAATGAATACTTTGACCTCATTAATGATTTGAATAAGGTCAATCAAGAAAACCGGAACCTGTATATAAGTGACTATAACAATACTATATGCAAATGTATCAAGCCCAATATCGCCATAAAAGATTATAACGAAGATACCATAAGAGATCTCATTGAGGCTATTCAAAACTTAAAGACATTAGCTGACATAACCATGAATGCAAGGATCAGTCACCTTGTATTGAATCCCATAACAGTTTTCTGTGAGAAGCATGGAATAGATGACCCTGCATGGGGATCATCGTATAGTTTCAATGATCATGGCCTTGGCCTTGAAGTAGCACTAAGCAGAGTTCAAAGATCCTTTTCCAAAGAAGAAGCTCTTATGCTTGCCATAGCTCTCCTAAAAGAACCTGAACAGATTTCCGGAGAGCTTTTTGCTTTACTTGCATGCCTTTATTTCGGAGCAAGAAACAATGAAGCTGCAGGCCTAAGTTTTAGAGATTTCCACCCGATGTTATCATTCACTGGTGAGTATTATTTGCAAATAGGAGCGCTAACTACTAACAGGGGCAATAACACTTTAAAAGTCAGCGGGAAAACATATAACGCACCAAGACTCGTTCCGGCACTAGACATAGTAGCAGAAGCTATACTTAAAAGGATGCATTATCTTGAGTCTATTATGACGTTCCCTTTTACAGACGAAAACGGTACTTGATCTTCCCTTTGGCTGTCGTAAAAACAATTATACAAAGAGATGTAGCTCAAACGACCTCTCTGCTGCAGCCAAGGAACTTTTCCGAGATACGCTTCATTTTGATGAGAATAGATTGGCCGGGATCACAGAACTTATGTACCGCGATCCCGACAGATTCGTCGAAGAAAAATCCGCTACTTGCTATACCTGCAGGAGAGACTATGCCACAGAACTTAATGTGGCTTTTGCTAAAGATCCTGATAAGATGACCTATATACAGTACCTTATGGGCCACAAGATCGAAGATCAACGCTTTAAACGAAATGACCTTACTGATGAATACTATCTCCACAAAATGAAGGAGCTGTTGGAACAGTCACATAGAGTAAACGGGTTTTTCTAAGACCTGACTACCTGTTTTCTTCACTATATTCGAAGTTTGGGCTATGTTCCATACTTCGAAAGATCGACCTTTCCGTTTATTACATCTAGAAAGAAAAGATCCTGTACTGAATGAAAAATTACCATCTAATCAGTCTGGGCCTAAACCTTTAAGATTCTCTGAAGGTGTGCACAGAGAGACGCAGCGGCATATTCTTTCTGAGTATGAAACATTAAAAGAAAAGTATCCTGATATGATCGGTGATGAAGACCTTGAGCCAAGACACTGGATGGCGAATGGCAATAGTCCCTTTAAAAATCCTGATGATATTCGAGATGAGAATGGCCTTATCGCCGACTTTATCTATGCCAGCAGGATAATCGATGAGGCACTCAGCTGAGTTCAAACGCACGAAGAGCAAGCCATTTTGACTTGCTCTTCTGTCTGTTTTATTCAGTTTGTTGCCTCAGACCCAGGGCACAGACCCTCAACACGGGGACAGACCCTCAAGAGGAACCCTCAACAACTTTGATTTGCCTTGTGTTTATAACTTTTTTCTATTTTTTTCATTACCGGCCTATACTTCATGCCAGATGATCACATTTGCTCTGCATTCTCCCATTCCCCACACAGGATTATCTGTTGTATCAGGATACAGTCTCTTTAGTTCTTTTGGGAAGGACTTATAACGTCCATTCCAATACTTATTTTTTTCCCTAATTCCTACATTTCCACCAGCACTTTTTGAATAAGTATAGGCATATGCATCCCAGTCCCAGTTAGGTGTTGTAGAATTGCTTATGGATTCATCATATCTTTGGAAGAACCCACCCGTGGCATTACGGCTACTATTAGAAGGTTTTATAATTTCATTTGACGAAGATACACTTGATGAATTGCGTGTTCTCAGAATACTAACAACACAATAAGCAATTCCGCCAAAATAGTTGCATAAACTATTGCTCAAAAAATCCGTTCTTTTAACAGCCTTTGACAATTGCACCTAAAAGTCCGACGATACCGCCTATGGCTCCAATGACGCCCATGCTCATGAAATGATGAATCATATCACATTACTCTGACTACTTCCAGTCTGCCTCCTGATTTTATTTATCAGCCTCGATAAAATAGTGGCTAGTATAATTCTTTCGAAAACTGCACCAGATATATCTATGTAGTTGATAATATGATGACCAATATTATCAAATTGTGCAAATATAAGTGGAAACAAAGCAAATATTACTAAAAGACATAACATATAAATAATAAGTCTTCTACCTGTCGAAGTCATACCCAAAAGTATGCCTTCTACTAATGCCAATATACATGTAAATGGCAATACATACTTTTGAGCAGTATCCAGTTTACCGAGTTTTAATGCCGACTCTATATTTACCTTCCCTGTCTCTTCTTGAGCAATCATCATGGCATGTGAATAGTTTAAGGAGCATAAACGGAGTTCGAGGCATATACAAAAAGATAACACAATAGCCACAGCCAAAATGAATGCAATTTTTTCTAGATCTTGTGTTTTAAAACTAAACATACTACTGAGCCTGAACAGAGTAATAGTACGTTGCTGAGAACGGTCCATATGTAGATAGAAGGACTCCTGCAGGTACATATTGGATTGAGTGGGTTACGTATGCGTTAAAATAAGCAATAGTATGCGCCGCATTAAAGTATACAGAATATGGATAAATCGTAACTGATGTCAAATTAAACCAAGCTCCAACATCTCTTCCCTCATATGAATAGCCTGGTGTCGAAAAATTATGTAAATAAAAATCCGCATCATTTGGATGTAATTCATAAGTTCCAGAAGCATATACAATAATACCCCAAGTTTTATTATTCACAGCCCCTGTTGTTCCAGTATACGAATTATAATAAGCTTCATAGTATTGCATGTACAAAGTCTCTGGCTCGTATCCTTTCACAACATGTGCGCTAAAATGTACTCCACCCAATTCAATAGCCTTGTCCATCCATTTTTTTGAATCCCCTGTCTTATTCTCACCAGTATTTGAAGCAATATAGTCTGTTATATCGTTTCCTTTAATATCCCAAACCTTACATTCTCCGTTCGAAAATGCTTTCATAATTGCATCCCTCATCTCTGGTGCTTTCTCGCAAGAGATTTCAATTCCCTTATTGGCATTACCAAGTAATACTCCACCGTTAACTATCTTATGGTCATTCTTTTCATCAATACTATTATCCAAACAAATGTCTACATCATTATCTGTCGTAACTTTTGATCTCGTCTCTGTACCTGCATACACAAATGTGACATACGTAAAAGCCAACATAATGGACACCATTAAACATATCGGTTTTCTACTTTTCACGCTTATTATCTCCTTTCATAAGAACTCGAATTTTAAAAGAATTGTAATTATGATAGATACGTATCTTTTACAGTAAGTATAATCTAGCATTGGATTAAAATCCAATATCTTTATTTCATATCATGATATTGCTTTTTGTTATAACATTGCTATAATGTAATTCAGAGGATATTTTCATGGACCTATTATCACTAAAGTATTTTTACGAAACTGCGAGCGTACTTAACATCTCGTACGCTGCAAATCTTTTAAATATCAGTCAGCCTGCCTTGACTAAACAACTTAAAAATCTTGAAAAAGAATTAGGCGCAACTCTATATAAAAGAAAATCAAAGGGAATCATACTGACAGAAGCCGGAAACCTTTTACTAGACAGGGCTGAAGAGCTTTTGCATATTGAAAATATAACAAAAAGGGAAATCTTGAATATCGACAATACCCTTTCAGGATCATTATCCATCGCTTGCGTAAACAATATAATTCGCAGTGATTTATCATCAGCATTATTATCATTTCAAGAGAAGAATCCAAAAATCAAGTTATGTTTTCGCAGCGGAGATATGGACTACATTAAGTATTCCATGAGACACAATTTAACGGATATATCTATCGGATATTTCGGCCCATTAGAAGAACGTACCATAAAAACCAATATTTCATTAGAACTTGGAATACTTATGATGAAGGATGATCCTTTGTCAGACAATACGACCATAAATAGGAACCTACTCCGCGAATTACCATTATATGCTCCAAAAAGAAGTACGATTGGCAATGCGTTAGAACGAAATGGACTCGACTATGACGATTTAAACATACTTCTTGAGTTTGATGATCCTATAAACTATATTGGATTACTACAAAGATTAGGAATATATGTTCTATGTCTTAGACCTTCAAAGTAACTTCTTCAAACAGGGTTGTATGACTTCAAATCATTGTATCCAAGTATATCAGCTTCTATTG
>CAZALQ010000031.1:0-12936 GCA_964485605.1 uncultured Oscillospiraceae bacterium | reverse complement strand
CTTTTGTGTAACCGGGCGCAAAACTACCTCCTGATGGGAAACAAAGAGAAAGCCGAAGAGATATGCTCTTACATACTGGATAACAGTCCCATGCTGCCAATAATGATCGGAAAGAAACTGAAAAGTATCCTTACGGACTGCGGTTGCATGGATCTGCTGGAGATCCTCTTCGATAGGATACCTAGACTCAAATAATATATGATGTATTAATAGGTTTACGTATCAGAGGCCTAAGTCAGCTGAGATGGTCAAGGGTGTTACACTTACTGAAGAAGAGGCGAGAAACCTTTTCACCATCAATTATTTTTCTTCAGGTATCTTGATACACCGGCATAAATCGACTATAATAAGGTCATACTTTATAATAGTCGGAGAAATAAGTATGGCATATATTTTACGATCAATAACAGAAACGCTAAAAAAAAGAGTATCTTCAAGCAAAAGTCTGCTTCTAACAGGAGCGAGACAAGTTGGCAAATCCACACTAATTAGACACGAATTTCCAGAATATAATGTTGCCACCTTTGATGATCGGCTAACACGGCTTCAGGCAAAAGAGGAACCTAAACTGTTTCTTTTGAATAATCCTAAACCACTTTTTTTAGATGAAGTTCAGAAAGAGTCTTCCATTCTTGAAGATATCAAGATAAATCTTGATAATTCGGAAGAGCGGGGTGGGTATATTTTCTCTGGGTCCCAGAGCCTTGACCTAATGAAGGGTGTTAGTGAATCTTTATCCGGCAGGATCTCCATAATGGAGCTTCTTGGCCTTTCTATGAGGGAGATCAACAATGTGGGTTTCAATAACCACTTTATTCCTACAGAAGTATATATCAAAGAAAGAGAAAAAGAATATAAGGAATACCCAGACATTTGGGAGACTATCCACAAAGGCTTTTATCCGGAATTATATGATGTCGAAAGAGATTGGCAGGACTTTTATTCTTCATATGTTGCTACATATCTGGAAAGAGACATCAACGAACTCATAACGACTGACAGCATAACGTTCGTGAAATTTCTTACCTCAGTCGCCGCAAGGACCGGAGAACTTCTTAACTATAGAAATATAGCAAATGAGGTGGGAGTCAGTGAGCCGACAATTAAAAGTTGGATCTCAATACTTGAAAGAACAGGGATCGTCTTTCTTTTACAGCCATATTATAACAACGCATTAAAAAGGGCGATAAAAACGCCAAAAATATATATGAGAGATACAGGTCTGGCATGTTATCTTACCAGATGGACCAGTCCGGATGCACTAAAGAATTCTGCTGTAGCAGGAAATATGTTTGAGACCTTTGTAGTTTCTGAAGTACTCAAGTCTTACGCTAATGAAGGACTGGATTATAGCTTCAATATATATTATTACAGGGGTAAAGATAAATCAGAAATATCTGACAATGAGATAGACCTCGTCATTGAGGAAGACGGAGTGCTATATCCTATAGAAATAAAAATGACGGGAAATCCAAAAGCATCAATGTCTTCAACAAACACAGTACTTGATAGGGTCGCAGGAAAAAAACGTGGGTTGGGAGTGATTCTCTGTATGATTGATAAGAAGACATATTTAAGGGACAATCTGGTTGCACTTCCTATAAGTTATATTTGAGTTATGCGCCTATTCTTATCCGTTAATTTCGACAGCAAAACTAAACAACGCTTCACGCAGATCCAGGACCGGATGCGTGAGCAAGGGTCCGGGCGGTTCACTCCTCCAGAAAATTTCCATATAACCCTGGTTTTCTTTGGAGAAATGCCAGAGGAACTTGTACCCATAATTTGCACTTCAATGCGGTCGATAAAGATATCGAAGACACAAATTAAATTCGCTCAAATCGGCTGTTTTTCGGAGGCTAAAAACCTCTGGTGGACAGGAATCGAAGGAAACAAGCAGCTTAATGATCTTCAGCAGAGAATTACTGAAAAATTAGATCAGATGGGCATCTGGTATGAAAAAGAAAGATTCTTTCCTCATGTAACACTCGTTCGGAACTATCATACGGGAAAAGGATTTGATAAACGGAAAGCCTTCGGACAGCCTTTTGTCTGCAGAGTAAACTCCTTTAGTTTGATGGAGTCGGTCTTGGGAAAAGAAGGTGCAGAATATAAGGAAATAGGAAGATTTTCGATGGGAGGGCGAACATGAAGTCGATGCGTCTAATAATAACGATTATATTATCGGCTCTGATAGTATCACTTTGTGGATGTGGATCATCAGAAAGCTTGCCTAAGACAGGGGATGATGAAGATACCGTAGAAGAAACTGTTATACATAATTTAGATGAGGTTGCCCCGGAGGAGGGGAATCCTTCAGAGTCATCATTATCATCAGTCGCATTATATCAAGTCAAGGCTGTAGTCGAACTTCACGTAAGAACAGGGCCCGGTACAAACTATGACATTATCTATACTCTTCCTTATGGAAGTGTTAAGGATGTATATGAGATCAAAACTGACGGAACATACCAATGGAACAGAATTGCTGAAAACGAATGGATCGCAAATGATGGCACATGGTTAGAAAGGCAAGATGCGACAGAACCTACAACCGATTTACCGGATCAATATCCACGATTCTTATCTCAGGAAGAAATCATCGATTTTGAAAATGAGTTCATCGGATCTTGGCATTCATTCAATCCCCCAAAGGATGAGTATAGTTCTGGATTGCTAATGCTTGTTATAACAACAGATGTTAATAATTCAGGCAAGACCATTCTTCCGTCATATCCTGAGAGTAATGTTTTGATTGGTGGTGCAAGTGGGTATTACCCGTCCTATACTATTTCTGAAATCATTCAGCGAGATCAAAATACATGGGATATAAAACTAAATCATGTTCCAGACCCTTATTATGGAGCAACAAATCTAAGCAATGGAGTCACCCTAAGAAAGAATAGCAATGAGAATATCACAATTGTGTTTTCAAGAGGAGAAGTGGATTCAACCAAAATAGAATATGGCAAGGGATATTCTTTTGATCGAATCACAGATGGTTTAGATCTGACAGAAACTCGTTATTGGGCCTGGGTCAAGGAAAATGGATATAAAAGTAACTATGTAGAATAATCCCAGCAAAAGATTAAAGCCAAACATAGAACAGGATAAAGTGGTATAATCAAAAATACCTCCCGGAAAAATGAGGAATGCCGGGAGGTCTATTTATATTGGCTACAAAGCTATCAATAGGGTCAGTTGTCTTGTCAGACATAAAGCGTCTGTGGGGTATGCCTGCAGGTATGGCGATTGGCGTTGGCGGAAGCACTCTGCTTTACCGCAAGACAGGAAACACCTGGCTCTGCGCATTCCTTATGGGTTCAGTTGCAGCACTCTTCGCCTGCACATTCGGACAGGTAAGAATATTCTAAATAACATATTTCGAACGACAGCAAAGGCGTCATGTAAGATCATGCAGTGACAGAGTGACCTTCATAGTCGAAGGCGATGATGTAAAAGTTGTAAACTCTGCAATATATGCTGTAAGACGTTTTCAGGAACAGATGTCAAAAGAAGCGGAAAAGGCGGGTCTGTTTAACGAAGAGGACGTGGCGAACTGGATCACGGAATCACGCAGGAGACGAAACAAATAACTGATTAGATCAGATGAACCTCCGGTTTCATTTCACACTCTTTACGTGGGTGGCTCTGTACCAGCGCTGCTTCATCGTTTCCGAGATCCAGGAGCTAACTGTCGACGCCGTTTTTTCCGATTTGTCGCTGTATACCATGTACACTTCTCTTAATGATCCGACATCGTTTACGCGCAGTATCTTCCTTTCCTGTTTGCTGTCGGGAAGGAAGAGTCTTTCGTAGGTGTTTAGGAAATACAAGCTGTCCGTAGTTTCTTTCAGCAATTCATAAACGTCTCTTCTTGCGATACTTTCGATTTTGTGATCCGGAGCTTTTTTCTTAAGCAGTTTTTTGAAATGTTCAAGGTAGGTGCTCTCACTGTCGAGATAAAGTATGGACTCACCGTTGAGATCGGAAAGGGATACGCTCTTTCTGACGGACAGGGGATTGCTGACAGGAATGGAAACGAATACTTCGCTTGAAAAAAGGTGAGTGCATTTTACGCCGTTGAGAGCGTGGGGATTCTTTGAGAAGCCTAAATCGTATTCGCCCTTGGCAATGCATTCAGCAATGTTTTCTTCATTTATCCGTCCGAGGGAAATATTCCAGGACGTATTTTTCATCATTTCGAGAATGATGAAATCCGCAAAGTATGCGTCGGCATAACAGATTCGCATGGACAGGTTCTCCTGGGCCGCTGAAAAATCATTCAGAAGCTCGGAGTATTTTTTTAGTACTTTCTTGGCAAAACGGTAAAGCTTTTTACCGTTTTCATTGAGCTCGATCGAATTTCCGCTTCTCTCAAAGAGCGGGACGCCGAGCTTCGCTTCCATCTGGGAAATGGTTCTGCTTAAAGCAGGCTGGGTCAGGTAAAGTTTTTCTGCGGCCTTGGTGATATTTTTGCAATCGCAGACACAGACGAACATTTCCAATTTGTGAAAATACATTTTGCGGTCCCTCCTGTTAGATATTATCCCATTTCAGACAAAAAGACAACAGAGCAAAAAAGAGGATACCATCTTTAAGATGATATCCTCAGATCTGTTTAGTCTTTTTCTAATACACTATTCCCATGCTTGCGAGCAACACTATGACTATCGCCGCAACGATAGGTATAGCGACCGTAGTCCAGAAGATATGCATATATCCGTCTTTGTACGTTTCGTTGCATACCACGAATACCGTGAACATGCCTCCCGCATGGGGCAGGGAATCAAGTCCTCCGCTTGCCACGGCGCAGATCCTGTGAAGAGCCTCCACGTTCGCTCCCTGGGCGAGCCATCTGTCGGCAAGGGCTTCGAGGGCTATCTGAAGGCCTCCGCTTGCGGAACCCGTGATGCCTGCCACGAGGTCGGTGCTTACTGCCGCAGAAACATAGGCGTTGCCGGGTATGTTAAGGGCGAGTCTTACCACCGTTTCGAAACCCGGGGTCGCTTTTACGACCGCTCCCATACCTATGACTATGCAGAGGTTGAGAAGGGGGTTTATCCACTGGGTCGATCCGACCGTTACGGCTTTGAGGACGGTCTTGAACTTCTGCGGATTGAGCAGAAGAATCATGGCCGTTCCTATGAGCATTGCCGTGTTTACTGCGGGGAATGTTTCCATGGGTTCTGCAAACCATCCGTTGGCAAGTCCCAGGTAAATCACCATCATCGCTATCATGGGAAGGAATGCCTTCCAGGGTCTGGGACAATCTTCTCTTGAAGTGACCGCAAGCATTGCGGGCGTTACCGTAGTTTCGTCAAAGCCCCTGCCTTCTCTTCTGTACTTGTCTATCTGTTTCTTGAAGTACAGAAAGCCGAGTACTATCATCACAAGAGTTGCCGTGATCCCAAGGACCGGAGCGGCGGTGGGTTTCGTTCCGAGCATATTCGCAGGGATGATGTTGCAAAGCTGCGGCGAACCGGGAAGAGCCGTCATGGCGAAGGTCGTCGCTCCGAAATTGAATAGTCCCGGAAGCAGCGACTTGTTCAGGTTGGTCTCCTTCAGGAGCAGAACCCCGATCGGCATTACGGCGAATATGGCTACGAATACGCTTATCCCTCCGTATACGAGTATCGCGGAAATGATGGGTATGGTAAGCGCAACGTATTTGCTGCCTTTGAACAGATCGATGATGAAATACGATACGGAGGCCGCACATCCCGAATCGGTGAATACCTGTGCGTAGACCGCGGCGCAGAAGAACACCATCAGTACCGAAGAGAGGAATCCTCCGACTCCGGTTGCGAAGATATCGAATATCTTCCAGAAGGGCAGACCGTTTACGAGGCCTATGAACAGCGTTGCTATTATGGCGCTGAGTACAAGGTTGACTCTTTTGAATACCAGAAAGATCAGCAGAGCCAAACCTACCAGAATTCCGATTGCATTAAACATAGTTTCCCTTTCCGGCGCTAAGCCTTATTGTTTAATGTCTTAAGACCTTGTTATTCTTCGACCTTCTTGACCTTCATGTTGATTATGAAAGTGACGATCGCAAGCAGCGTCAGGAAGCAGGCTGATACCGCGAAGGCGGAAGTCGTGTAGGGCAGCTGCGGAAGAGCGGTCTTTGCGATACCTCCGCAGAGGGCTATGTAATATGCCGCAAGGAAGGAACCGCCGGTCTGGAACGCAGTGATTATGATTGTTGCCTTGGTGACGTTTTCTCTCTTGTTGGAAAGAGCCGCATAGGTGGTGCACATGATGACGCCTGTTACGTATCCGCAGCCAGCGATGAAGCCGCATACGATTATTACCGGTACGGATTTCGCTATAACCGCTACGAAACATGCGACCGCATTGGCAAGACATGCGATGGGAGCGATGATACGCTGGTTGATCTTGTCGAGGAAACGGAAGACGAATGCCGAGCAGACTGCGCCGAGGGTTATAGCGGATATGACGAGAGAGGCTTTTCCGGAGCTTTCGAATCCTTTTTCAACGAGGACCTGGGATGCTCCGCTGATCCAAATCGTAGAAGTTGACGCGAGGATGATAACGAATATAGCGTAGAGCCAAGTTCTGCCTGCAACGGGGCCTGTGGACTTTTTGACCTGAACTTCTTCTGAAATGGCAGGCTCTTTCATCCAGCCAAGTCCAAGAATCATCGGGACAAGAACTAATGCGAAGCAGAAGAATCCGTATCTCCAATTGATGTCGCCGAGGTAACCCATTACGATGGCCATAACGACTCCGGAAAGCTCATAGAAGAAACGGAAGTTGGAGCTCATCTTGGTTTCTGTTCCCTTTGCAGCCATAAGCACTATGTATCCTGCTCTGCATCCGCAAAGCCCGAGGCCTATACCGAAGAGCACGCGGGCAAAGAGAAGGAATCCGTAGCTGTTAGCAAAAGCCGGGAGTATTCCGCCTGCAAGGGCAAGTCCGAGACCCGTGAAAACGAGGGGGCGGTATCCGATCTTTCTTCCTACCAGCGGGCCTGTCAGAAGGGAAATGCCTGTGGATACGACGTTAACAAGAGTCGACAGAAGACGGATGTTTGTCTGGGAGATGTCCGGGAACTCCACCATCAGCTTTGAAAGCAGGGAATTGACTCCGTTGTTGATTCCCAGTACTGCGGAAACCATGAAGATAACGACCAATGATTTCCATTCGGGCTGTTCTTTGAAAAACTTGTTCATTGTTTTCTCCTTTTAAATATTTGAACTAAAAATAACGGGAACCGATTTGTTTAGAGCTTCATCGCATTCTGCGCAAAAGCAGACGCTATGGCTCTTGCCTGTTCGGGGTTTAAGAAATCAAGGCTCTTGACTGCCTTTTCGAATCCTTCTTTTGTGAATTCGACTTTTTCCTGATAATAGTTTTCCATATGTGTTCACCTCTTTTTCATTGCCTCAGCTGTTGAGAGCGTAGTTTTGTATCGCAAGAAGGTTTTCTCTCTTACAGTCCGAACGGAATGAGATCATCTTGCTCTGGCCTAGGATGAATCCTTCGCCGAGCCCGTTTACGAGCTTCTTCGCATAGTCTACGCATTCTTCTTCCGTGCCGGTTCCGAGAAGGGTAGAGGGAACGCCTCCGATGAGTGCAATGGTCGGGCACTCGTTCCTTACTTCGAACATGTCGTCCTGCTCGATGGTCACCGCAAGGAGTCCTTTCCTTACGTCCCGGAAGAAATCCTTGAATCTGATGAACGAAGCTTCGCAGAAGAAGGTCGCCAGTCCGTCATATTCCTCCGTTACGTCGAGGTACTTTTTGAGAGAACGGTAATAGAAGCGGTCGAACTGCTTCATGTTCATGGCGCTGTGAGCCAGCATCACCGTGTATACGTCGAATATGGCCGTGGGATCTTTCTTTTCCAGGGCAGCCTTGGCGCCGGCGATCATTTTCGGTTCGAAGGCGTCTATGTAGGCGTCGACGTTTTCAGGGTTTCTCCTCATATCCTTGCTGAACGCCACGAAGCCGCGAAGACCCCAGGAGAAAAGGTCTTCCACCGGAGCTATGTTCACGCTTCCCTTAAGCCTGGGTACGCCGTAATCTTCGGCAAAGACCTTGGCGATATGCACCGTATAGGCGTTGAACTCCATAAAGCCTTTTATGGCCTGCCTGAACTGCTCGTAGGTGAATTCCCTGAATTTCCTCGGAATGACCTTTTCCCAGCCGAACTTGACCGGGTTTTCGATAATTTCAGGGTATTCGTCATCTTCCAGAAGCTTAAGGTCCGGGGCGTTGATCCCTCCTGTTTCGTCGTTAACCACGTATCCCGGGTCTCCCAGGGGGATGCAGGCTTTGAAATTGTTTCTTGTTCCGAGATCCTCATACATGTCGAATCTGTACCTTTCGTGGAACTCCCTGACTATTCTTTCCATGAGCTCAAGATCAAGACACGCTTCCATGATCTTTGCCTTGGTGTCGGAGTCGAGGATCTTCCAGGTCCAGACGTTAGAGCTTGTAGGGATCCTTTCAGTCTTCTCGAAACGCACTGCGTTCTGAAGAAGAGCGATTCTTTTCTGAAGTGATTCGTTGCTCATTCTGATGCTCCTTTTTATTGCTTGACTGCGGTAAGAACTACCTTAAATAACTTGAGAAATCTTTAGATTACACTTAAAAAGTATATCCAAAAGAGTGCGGGGTCAAATGCCGATCGAGCCATGCTGGTATAGCAAAAATGTTATACTGAAAGGACTTTCGCCACATCAGGGGCACATCAAAAGGATGAGGTCTTCCGCAGGAAATTTCTGGGGTGACAATGATTGATAAAAAAGTCTTGCTTGCATAATATGATTTCAGGGTCTGCGTTTCGGTTTTCAGCGGCGATAGATCGTCCTTGCTCCATATGACAGGCACCGGATAAAGCTTGTCGTTTGGCTGGCGGGAAAATAAGGAGGATAATATGCAGGATATATATCACAGAGTAAGCATAAGAAAATATCAGAATAGTTACACAGTTTGTGTTAAGTCTGCAAAGCCTCATCTCAATTTCGTAAAAGTATCATTTTCCGAATTTAATTATATTTATAAAACAATCCGCAAATTATAATATATTGCGGATTATTTTATAAATTGACATTGACTAGTGAGCTCAAAATGATATAATTTAAATAGAAATCCGCAATTCTATAATATATGCGGAGATTGATACAATTTACTAGCGGAAGGTATTTCAATGCAAACAAGAGCAGAGTGTATTAAGATATACGGATCAGATTACTATATAAAGCAAAACATAGAAGCCGGAGATCTATATAGATTAGAGAAAGGGATTTATTCCAGTCAAAAAGATGTTCCGGAACTTGCTATGCTTTCATTTAAATACCCAAATGCAATAATTACTATGGAAATGGCTTATTATTTATATGAGCTAACAGATGTTGTTCCAGACAAATATACTTATGCAACAGACCGTGACGCAGCCAAAATAAAGGACTTGAGGATAAAACAATACTTTCAACCATCTGAGTTTTTTGCAGATGGTATTTCTTCTATTAATTATTATGGATATGATTTAAAAATATATAGTCGAGAGAGAATGCTCATAGAGCTAATCAGGCACAAGACAAAGCTTCCTTTCGACTACTATAAAGAGTTGATCTTAAGCTATAGAAAAATACTGCCATCCTTAAACATACAAACCGTACAGGATCTGGCCATAGTGGCTCCAAAAAGCAGTTACATTCTTAAAACTCTGCAATTGGAGGTTTTATAATGGTTAACATAAAAGATATGATGCTTTCATATCAGGGAAAACGTTATTCCGAAATAAATGCGCAGGCTAGGGTTTGTCAAGATATCGTATTAAAAGCAATCTCAGATAGTACACTGAATCGCAATGTTACGATAAAGGGCGGAATCGTTATGCGAAATCTAAGCGGCGATATCGGGATAAAATGTATAATGGAATTAATTCAGCAGAATCAAATGCTGTCTCGTAAATAATTATAAATAGTGAAAATAATAGTTTAAAGATGATAACCATATAGTAAAAGAAACCGAGGTATATAATGTCAAATTTCTGGAATCGTCTCATCGGAGTAGATGATAACACTCCAAAGAAAAAAGTAACAAAGGCTCCATTCGCTGCTGTTTTTGGATGGCTTTTCCTTATTGAAGTAATATTCACAATATATATGTACTATAGTGGGCAATGGGAAAATGGAACCACCAAAGATTTAATAATTGTAGTATGTTTGTTTGTGATCCTTACTTATTTATGCTTTCGAAGAGTGTTTAAGGTAAAAAGACAAGCGGCAGAAGAGAAGAGAAAGCAGATTGAAAGACGGACACAGCGAGAGGATTACATAGGATCACAGATCAAGGAATATGATGATACTTTGGAAAAATATAAATCATCAGGGATAAATGATTTACATAGAGAATTATTAGGCTTAAATAAAGATTTGTTATTGGATGAAAACGGATTGCTGCTACAACCAGGCGAACATCTATATTATGAATCTGACTCGGTTGTTTCGTATAATGAAAAGGAACAGGTTGTTGGGCATGAAGGTGCTAGAGATGGCTTTAGCTTCAAAATCGCAGATGGAGTCTACTATCACACAGGAGGGAATAAAAGTAAAAGCATCAGAGAAACCGTTAGAGATACCCGTCCTGCAAGTCTATATATCACAAACAAAAGAATTATTTTAATCGCTAGCAAATATGGGTTTGAATTGCCTATAGAGAAGATTTCAAATATTGAGTATCAGGATCAAGCGATTTTATTTTATAAAGGAGGAAAGCTATATGTCGTAGGATTTCCCTATGGAACGGCTCTTCACGCGAAAAAAATAAGGAATCTTATTTATCTATTTTCTCATGGGGCGGATGAAGAAAAATATCAAGAACCATCTTATGATATTTTTGGTGAAGATGGCAAGGTCGATGAAGAAAAACTATTTTATGTAGCTGCATTATATGTTGCCGGTTGTGATACATGTTCACTAGCCATGCTCCAAAGGCGATATAAAATTGGTTATAATATGGCCGCAAGATTAGTTGATCGTTTTGAAGAAATAGGCCTAGTTAGTGCTGCTGAAGGTGCTAAACCTCGAAAAGTCCTAATGAACTTCGAAGAATTAAAAAACTGGTTTGAAAGTACATATCAACAAAACTAAACCTACAGAATAATAGTGAAACTCCATCAATCAAAGAACCAGGCATTAAACCTGGTTCTTTGATGTTTCTACTTCATTATTTTTTCTTTTTAAGATACTCTTCTACCAGTTCCGGGTGTTTCTCAATTTCCGCCAGTCCTATTTGGAGAAGCTTTGCTGTAACCTCTGATTTAGTCTCAATCCTATTTTCAAACCTAATATCTTCGATTTTTTCGTATAGCTCATCGCTTACGATGATGGTATACCTTTTATGATTCGTTGGTGACATTTATTTCTCCTCGCTGTCTACAGTTTTGTTTACACTGAGATTATAACAGAAAAGCCCTGAATAACACCCTCTAAAAAGCACCGATTTAAGCGATTTTATTACATGGAGTCGATATATTTATCATTGCGAAATTGCTCTAAAATACTGAAATTTCAAAAATCTTGCTTCCAAGGCAACAGCGTCTTTATGCTAGTTGCATTAAGTCTGAAAAACCATCTCGATTTCGTAAAACTGACATTTTCCGAAATTGAGATTCGAACATAAATAATGGGCAGCGACCGTGTGTGGTTCTGCCCTTATTAGTAAAGTTTTATTGGTCTAACTTTATAACTTGATTGATTAACAAGATCTTTGTATGATCATATGTAGATGGTTATTTTTTATTGTTCCTGAAATGATCCCGTACAGAAAGAAAATGCTTAAGGGTGACAAATAGTTCTTCTTTGCTTTCTTTTTTCCCTCTTTTTGCCCAGTTCATAAGAACATAAAAGTATGGATAAACCATGAAGAGTGCGTAATACAAATAGTTTTCCTTTACAGTTTCGTCTTTGCTGTTTTCGAATATCGTACTCATTTCCCATATAGGCATATGTATGATCAGATCTAGAATATCCCATTTTTCTGAAGCAAGCAGAAGATCTGAATACTGATCGTACATGATGATGTTATCCCAAAGATATTCATCACTGTATAGATATCGCTCATCAATGGTTCTTTCCCCAAAGACATTCTGGTACATTACATTAAAGGCTTCAAACAGGATGTCATCTTTCTTCTTATAGTTGTAATAAAAAGTGTTTCTGGATATATCGGCTTTTTCGCATATATCCTTGATTGTGATCTGGTCAAATGGTTTTGTCCTGCAGAGTTCTGTAAGTGCATCGATCATTTTTAATTTTGTTTTCGATAGACCTTTCATGATCATTCCTTTAAGTTTGTGTAGTAACCTCATATATTATTGCTTCTTATTGATTATAGTACATTTTTTTTGAATGTGTACTAATCCTGATTAATCTGATTGAGTTGAATATATCGAAGTGCTATAGATTTATTAGAAAAGTTGTTTAAAAAATGTATCAATAGGAGGTTATTAACTATGTACGATTTTGGTTACAAGGGAAAAGTAGCAGTTGTCACCGGTTCTGCCAGTGGTATGGGTAAAGCAGTCACTGAAGAATTAGTAAAGGAAGGCGCAAAGGTATATGCAATGGATCTTCGTGAGATCGAAGTCGAAGGAATAGAGAAGGCTATTCATATCGACCTTTCCGATAGAGCATCCATCGACAAAGCTTTCAGTGAAGTTCCGCAGTACATAGATTCGCTGTTCCTTATCGCAGGCGTCTCAGCATATTCTCTTCCGGGTATTACTTCTTTCAGAGTTAATTTCCTGTCTCATAAGTATATATGCGAAAAACTGGTTCCAGAAAGAATGGAAAGAGACGGTAAAATATGCATCGTAACATCCTCATCTGCAACAGAATGGCTGAAAGACGAGAACCTCAAATGGAGCATGGATGCTGTCAAAGCGGATGATTGGGA
>CAZALQ010000030.1:0-13153 GCA_964485605.1 uncultured Oscillospiraceae bacterium | reverse complement strand
ATGGATTTATAAAAAGCCTTGAGGTATTTGCTCTGACTCTTATTGGGGCAATACCTCTTGGTTTTATTATCTGCGAGCTTTCAAAATGCAGCATTTTTCTTATTAGATCCCTGGTTAAGACTGTTATTTGGGTGGTAAGGGGCACACCCTTAATGCTTCAGCTCCTTGTTATATATTATGCCCCGGGGCTCATCTTTGGGAATAACATATGGGGCGGCGGTGCAGCAGGGAGACTTGTTGCAGTTCTTGCAGCCTTTATATTTAACTATTCATGTTACTTTGCTGAAATTTACAGAAGCGGCCTTGAAGCGGTGGACAGAGGGCAACATGAAGCCTGCATGGCTTTGGGCCTTTCAAAATGTCAAAGTTTTTTTCATGTTATACTTCTTCAGGCGGTTAAGATCATAATCCCTCCCATGACCAATGAGATCATAACTCTTGTTAAGGATACTGCTCTTGCCAGAATCATAATGGTTTATGAGATCATATGGGCGGGGCAGGCCTTTATTAAATCCAAAGGCATTATCTGGCCTTTATTCTTTACCGGAGTTTATTACCTTGCAATGACTGGTCTTCTAACGGTATTTGCTGAAAGAGTGGAAAAGAAATTGAGTTATCTGTGATACATGTTGTATAATCTATGACAGTAAAGAAAGTTACACCGGAAATGATTGAGGATCTTTGCCGGGTTTTAGCATCTATTGATAACCCTGAGGATATAAGGCTGCTTCTTGATGATCTTTGTACCATAAAGGAGGTTGAGCAGATGGCTCAGCGCATAAAAGCGGTAAGACTCCTAAAAGAAAACAAGACATATACAGAGATAATGAAAGACCTGGATATATCATCTACGACTCTTAGCAGGGTATCAAGAGCCCTTCAATATGGAAAAGGATACAGCCGAGTAATTTAGCTCTATTTCAATATAATTTTGCTTGCATTTTGTTATTCATTATTGTAAACTAACAAAGCGCAATTAAATAAGTATGTTTAAAACTTAAACACGGAGGGTTGACCGAGTGGCTAAGGAGCTCGCCTGGAAAGCGAGTAAGGCTGAGAAGGCCCCGTGGGTTCGAGTCCCATGCCCTCCGCCATTACAAGAAGATCGGAGTACATAGTATTCCGATTTTTTTGTAGTCAATAGGAAGTATGGGCCTCGAACCCACGCTTGTGTCGCAAGAAGACGAACTATAGGCGATGCCTGAAAGGTCCCATATTCTCTGTCTTTGTCATGGTATAACCTACCTTGTAGCCTACAGGCCTAAAATCCATAATCTATAATCATTTTTGTACCTATGGGGTATCATTTCAAAATTATGATATAATCACAAAGTATGAAGGAGAAGATTCAAGACAATAGGGAATCAATATTTGTTCTGTTTATGGCCACGGTATTTGCAATCCTTGCAATCTTATCTGCGCCTATTTTTATGTACCTTAACGGCGAAAGAGAGATGACCATCGAGTGCGGAGATGATTTCATAGATCCGGGTGCAGATATAAGATTTAATCTTGGGGAGGCAAAGGTTGCCGGCGATATAGATACTAAAAAGCCCGGTGATTATGCCTTAATTTACTCCTTTTTACTGGATAGGGAAAAAAGGATTGTTCATGTGGTTGACACAACGGCCCCTGTGATACAACTTTCAGGCTTGACATCCATATCAGTCGAAAAGGGTACTGCCTATGAAGAATACGGATACACAGCCATAGATAATGCTGACGGCGACGTAACTGATAAGGTGAGAGTAGAAAGTGACTTAGATACGTCTGTTCCGGGCGTTTATCATATTTCATATTATGCAGAAGACAGCCTTGGGCATATATCAAGGCAGAGAAGAACTGTCACTGTGACGGAAAAAGGTCCCATGTCAATGAGTATGAAGGAGTTTGATTTAAATCCTTTTTATTCTGATGTGATCTGTAAGGAAGTGCCTTTTGATGAAGCCCTGTTTAACGAAACCGTCATATTCGGCGATTCCTTCGTGGGCTATATGAAAGATTACAATATGGGCATCGTCGATAATCTTTGGACAAGGGGAGCCATTGCTGCGGATGAGGTCAAAACCAAGACCATCATGAGAGGGAAGGAAGAAACGGGAAAGACCTTCTACGAGCTTATGGATATTTATCACCCAAAGCATTTGATAATACTTATGGGAAATCACACCACATGGCTTTGGTCTACGGAATATTTTCGTCTGGTTTTTGATGACCTTATCGGAGACATACTAAATAAGTACAAAGATACAGAAGTGCTGATATGTTCTCTCCCTCCCTATGATGAATATGATGACTACGAATACTTATGGGGAAGAGGGTTTCTTAGGAATCAAAGAATAAATGAGGTTAATACCGTATTCTGCGATCTGTGCAGAAAATACGGTATTGGCTTTATCAATTCCGAAGAAGTGTTAAAAGATCCGGAAAACGGTTACTGCCTTGCGGAATATATGGGCGAAGACAGATTTCATTTAAGCGTAAAAGGTTTTACTGTCATGCTTGACTATATCAAGACCCATATGGAATTCAGAAAAAGATAATATATGAAAATAAATGTTTTGGAATTACTGCATTTGTGGTATTCTTTATGGAGAAAAGAAACACACGGAGGTGTTTGATGAAATACGTACATTACAATAGCGGAGTTTGCAGCAGATGCGTAAACTTTGAACTTGAAGACGGAAAGATCCGCAATGTTTCCTTTGAAGGCGGATGCAACGGCAACCTTAAGGCTATATCAAAACTTGTTGAGGGCCAAGATCCTCAGACTGTTATTGATATTCTTAAAGGCAATGATTGCGGCGGCAGAGGTACATCCTGCGCAGATCAGTTTGCTCTCGGTCTTGAAGAAGCATTAAAAAGAGAGGCCGCAAACGCCTAAAATTTATGATTGATCTAATCGATCAAAAATTAAAAGAGCTAAAGGATAATTTTCCTTCCAATCCTGAATTTCGTACATGGATGCAGCAAAGCGACCAGTGGGACTGGATTTACAGCATCCTTAAAATCAAGGGCGAAAAAGTCCATAAGACTGCAGTAGTTAAAATGATTCAGGGAAGCTTAAGCGACGAGATCACTTTGGCTGCATATACCCTTGCCGATCATTTCAGAACTGTGTACAAGGACATGGTCGCATACATTGGAATGAGTTCGGATCTTGATCTTAAGATGGTCATAAAATGGGCGGAAATGCTGCTTGAAAAGCCCGAAGATGAGATTTTTAAGGGCAGCAGAGCTGCTGTTTATGAATGGGACCTTATACCTGAGAATACGGATGATATAAAGGAGTCCCTTACAAAGCTCATAAGGGGATATAAACAGGCAGGGTATAACGGAAAAGATCCTTTGGAACGAGCTGTAAGACTGCATTTGGAAATTAATAAGCTTTATCCCTTTGGGGACGATACGACATTAATATCCATGGCAGTCCTTATGTTTTCTTTGCTTGAACTTGGATACCCTTTGCCTCTCCTTTCTCTTGATGACAGAGAATACAATTCACTGATGACCGATTATGTTGCAAAAGGTGATACGGGTGTATTTAAGGAGATCCTCGAAAGAAGCATATACAATAGGCTTGATGCTGCCGTATCTTTAGCAAAACAGGCATCAGAACAATGAGGTCAATAAATGGATTATGACTTGATCAAAGACAAGCTTTCTTTAAAGATTCCGGAAGGCAATATTGAGAAAAATGTGTCTATGGCTAAGGAAACTACATTTCGCTGCGGCGGGGATGCAGCTCTTTTTGTCGTTGCAGAAAATATAGATGAACTTAAGTTTGCCCTTTCGGTCCTTAAGGCCTTCGATGCCAGGTGGATGATGCTGGGGAACGGAAGCAATGTACTCTTTAGAGATCAGGGTTTTGACGGAGTAATTATCAAGCTGGGCGGAGAGTTCCTGGAGGCATCTTTTGAAGGGAATGTTTTAACTGCTGGTGCAGGCATTCTCCTTGCACAGCTTTCAAAACTTGCAGGAACAAGGGGACTTTCGGGTCTTGAATTTGCCTGCGGTATTCCGGGATCCTTAGGCGGTGCGGTATTTATGAATGCCGGAGCCTACGGAGGAAGTATAGAAGACTGCATAAAGTCAGTCACTGCCATGACAAAGGACGGCGATATTTATCTTTATTCAAAGGATGAACTTGAGCTTGGCTATAGACACAGCCGTTTTATGGACAGCGAAGAGATAGTGCTTTTTGCCGAATTTGAATTAAAAGAGGGAAACGCCGAGGAAATACTTGAGACCATGGCGGATCTAAATAGAAAAAGAAAGGAAAAACAGCCTGTAAATTATCCCAGTGCAGGGAGCTTTTTCAAAAGACCCGTTGGCTATTATGCCGCAGCCCTTATTGACGAAGCAGGTCTTAAGGGAGCTTCTGTGGGAGATGCGCAGGTATCGGAACTTCATGCCGGCTTTATCATAAATAAAGGGAATGCAACAACAAGCGACATACTTGCCCTTTGCGAGCATGTAAAAAAGGTTGTTTATGAAAAAAGCGGTGTTACGCTGGAACCTGAGGTCAGAATCATTTAAAAGATGAGGCAAGGCATTAGTCTTGCCCTGTATTTTCTTAGAGGTAGATAAATGGAGCTTCTCATAATAACAGGACAATCCGGAGCCGGAAAATCGACGGCAATAACATGCATGGAGGATATGGGTTATTACTGCGTTGATAACCTGCCGCCTGCTATGATTTCCGACCTTGTAAAGCACCTTAAAAGGGATGCATCGATAGAAAAGGCTGCAGTTGTTACGGATGTCAGAGGAAGAAAATTCTTCTCTGATCTTGACAAGAGCCTTCAGGCACTTGAAAAGCAGGACATAAGCTATGAAATAATGTTTCTTGAGGCAAGTGAGAGGACCATTCTCATGAGATATCAGGAAACAAGAAGGGATCATCCCCTTGCAAAAGACGGTAATACCGAAGCTGCCATTGCAGCTGAAACACAGCTTCTTGCTGCGATAAAGCCAAAGGCAAACTATGTCATAGATACAACCGGCATTAAGAGTGCAGAACTCTATTCGGAAATAATGAGGGTTTTGGGTGTGGATGCTTCCAAACTTTTCAGAATTACTGTAAGGAGCTTTGGTTTTAAATACGGAATGCCTGAAGAGGCAGACTGGATCATGGATGTTCGCTTTATACCAAATCCCTATTACGTTGAAAGCTTGAAAAACCTGACTGGAAAGAACAAGAAGGTAAAGGATTTTGTTCTCGGATTTGAAGAGACCGATATCTTTATTGAAAATATGGTAAATACATTCTGCGACCTTCTTCCCAAATACAGAAGGGAAGGCAAATATCATCTTGATATAGCAGTAGGATGTACAGGCGGAAAGCACAGAAGCGTTGTTGTTGCAGGAGAACTTGCAAGAAGGCTGAGAGAAAAGGGCCTTACGGTAGAGCTTTTTAACAGAGAATTAAGAAAAAGATGAGTTTTACTTCTGATACAAAAAAAGAATTGACAGGTATGGATACAGGCCGTAAATGCTGCCAGCTTGCGCAGCTTACAGGTTTTATTCGCTTTGCCGGAAGCATAACCATCATAAGCGGAAAACCGGGGCTGAAGGTAACTACGGATAATCCTGCAGTAGCCAGGCTTTTCATCACCTTAGTCAAGGACTATTTTGGCGCTAAAACAGCTCTTCAGGTTGAAAACGGGCAGCTTATGAGAAAGGGGCATACCTATTCTCTCATCATCTCTCCCGAAATGAATTCTGAAGCAATTTTAAGGGAGGTCGGAATTCTCGGCGTGCTCGAGGGCTCCAACTATATTAAAGACGGCCTTGAAAGCGCAAACTACAGAAAACGCTGCTGCAAAAAAGCTGCTTTAAGAGGGATATTTCTTGCAGCCGGTGCAATATCAGACCCGGGAAAATCATATCATCTTGAAATAAGCTGCGCGGGAGAGACTATTGCAAATGATGTAAAAAAGCTTCTCGGCAGTTTTGGATTAAAGGCTAAGACAGTAACGAGAAGAAATAAGGAGATCGTATACATTAAGGATGCTGAACAAATATCAGAATTCCTGACTGTTATAGGCTGTACCAATCAGCTTTTCAAATTTGAAAATGTGCGCATTTCAAAGGAAATGAAGAATACGGCCAACAGAATAAACAACTGCGAGACCGCAAACATGGATAAAACGGTAAATGCAGCGCAAAAGGTCATTGCCGATATAAACTATATCGAAAAGACTGTCGGTATGGATTACCTTCCTGCAAAGCTTCAGCAAACTGCTCTTTTAAGGCGGGATAATCCGGAACTTTCTCTGTCGGAGCTTGCGCAGCTCTTTGATCCGCCCCTTGGAAAGAGCGGCCTTAATCATAGGCTTGCGAATATTTCTGAAGCTGCAGATAAGCTAAGAGGAAAAATAAAATAAACAGCTTGGGGATATTTTCCGCCGAGCTGTTTTAGTCTCTAATCTTCTTTTTTAACTATTTCGTATTGTCCTCCCAGAGCTTTAAAATCTCTTAGGAAGTTTCTGTCCACCTTATCTGCACCATGTTCATCATAGATGGCAAAAGGTATGCTTGCCGTTACGCTGGCAAGGACCATTGACATGAAGACCCAAGGATCTCCTTTTGTGTCAATTGCCTGGCCTCTTACATAGTCAGGATATCCTATGCCCTCTATCTCAATTCCATCGGGAAGTATTCTTGTATGCTGTCCCATTGTCCTGGCGATCTCGGACATATTTTTCATTCTGTCTGTCTCTTTGTATTTAAGCTGAGGCACGCCTTTGACCTCTATGTTGGCGCCTTTTACTATAGCAAGGGCTGCAAATAGGGTGGCCAGGTCCGGACATTCGCTTGCATCAATATTCAAATCTTCAAAGTCATAATGGAGAAGGGTTATTATAGATTTAATATCCCTATATTCCTGAGGGGATTCAAGGGGAAGATCTGTTACTGTTACGCAGTATTTATCATCTCCCGATGCAGCTCCTGCGGTTACCCACATGGATGCAAGACCCCAATCGTTTTCGACTGTTACATTCCTTGGTGTATGGTAGTACTGTTTTCCCGGAATGTGATAACCGTATTCAGTTCTCTCTATAACTATACCGAACTCCTTTAATGAATTTATAGTTATATCTATAAAGGACGAGTCTACAAGAGGACTTGCAAGCTTAATATCGCTGTCATCACGAAGAAGCGGAAGCGCTATCAAAAGAGCGCTTATATTTTGTGACCCTTCATTTCCTTCAAAGATGTATTCCCCTCCTAAAAGTCTTCCGTCTGTAGAACAGGGAAGAGAAAAGTTCGAGAATTTAACTCCCCTTATAGCCATTCGGCTTGTAAGAGGCAGGAGCCTTCTTCTTTGAAGATTTACAGATCCGCTGCAGTTTGTCTTAATGCCAAGGGCTGCAGAAACTGCAATGGCAAGCCTTGCTGTAGTGGAGCTTCCTTTAAAATCAAATTCACAAAACTTTGCAGGGGTATTTCTCGGGAATGGGTCTATTAATAAACCCTCAGGTCTTCTGGTAAAACGGCAGCCAAGCTGCTCGAGACATGCAAGGCAGGTATCTATGTCCTCACAATCGGGAACGTTCCTGATCAGGGTGGCGTAATCCGAAAGTGCAGCCATGAAAAGAAGCCTTTGGGCATGGGCCTTAGAGGCAGGAGCTTTAATTGTACCGTTTAATTTGCTTGGATAAACTACTAACATTGCGAGATGTATTATACAGTTTTTACAGTAGTTAGTCAAAGAATTGAATGATATAATACACATATACAATTTTGAGAGGAGCACAGGATATGAATATCAACAAATCCGAACTTAGATACTTAAGACTTTTGGCCGAAACCTATCCGACTAAGATATCTGCAGCTACGGAGGTCATCAATTTGATGGCTATTCAGAATCTTCCAAAGGGTACAGAACATTTTCTGTCAGATATACATGGCGAATATGAAGCCTTTGTTCATATTTTAAGAAATGCTTCCGGAACCATAAGAAGAAAAATAGATGAAACCTTTCCCGAAGTACCTGAAAGCGAAAGAAAAACCTTAGCTACCCTCATCTATTATCCTAAAGAAAAGCTGGAACTGATAGAAAAGTCCGGCGAGGATATGTATGCCTTTTATGAAAAGACATTAAACAGGCTTGTAAAACTTGCTGAAGTCACCACCTTTAAATATACCAGATCTTATCTTCGCAAGAAGATGCCTTCCAAATTTGCCTATGTCATGGAGGAGCTTTTATTCAGTTCCAACGGAAGCGATGACTTTAGGCTCAGCAATCACAGGGAAAGCATAATACGCTCCATAATCGAAGCGGACGAGGGGGATGACCTCATTATCGCACTTTCTGACTTTATCTGTGTTACATCCATTTTTAAACTTCATATACTCGGGGATGTCTATGACAGAGGCAAGGGCGGAGATAAGGTGGTAGAAGTCCTGAGGAATTATCACGATGTAGATATCCAGTGGGGAAACCACGATATACTCTGGATGGGAGCTGCAGCCGGTAATACAGCCTGCATTGCCAATGTTATAAGGATATGCACAAGGTATGATAACCTTCATACCCTTGAGGTTGGATATGGTATTTCTCTAAGACCTCTTATTACATTTGCTCTTAAGACATATGGTGATGATCCCTGCAGCTGTTTCAAAGCTGTAACTTCTGAAATCGATGCAATGCATGATACAGACCTTGTTTCCCTTGCTAAGATTTCAAAGGCCATTGCCATTATTCAGTTTAAGCTTGAGGGAGCCATAGTAAAGAAACATCCGTATTATGAGATGGATGCGCTTCCTCTTCTTCATAAGGTCAATTACGAAAAGGGAACAGTCATTGTAGACGGCATTGAATATCCTATGAAGGATACAAATTTCCCAACGATAGATCCAAAGGACCCGTATAAGCTTACAGACGAAGAAGCCGCAGTTGTAGACAGACTCAAAAAAGCGTTTATGGAGAGCAAGCTTCTCCAAGATCATGTACGTTTCCTGTACGAAAAAGGCAGCCTTTACAAGAGGGTCAACGGAAACCTTCTGTTCCACGGATGCATGCCGATGACAGAAGATGGTGAGTTTGATCCCATTTGGAAAACCCGGCATAGAAAAGGAAAGAGGCGTCGATATGTGCTGGTTCCTCTGGTGCGGATACAAGAGTCCTCTTTTCGGAAAGAAGAAAATCACAACATTTGAGAGGCTCTTTATCGACGATCCTGTAACATGGATAGAAGAAGACAATCCATATTACAAATTGATGGATAAAGTTGAAATTATTGAAAAAATATTAAAAGAATTTGATGCAGATACCCTTCATGGGTGTATAATCAACGGTCACATGCCTGTTAAAAAGGGTACAAATCCACTTCATGCAGGCGGAAGAGCAATGGTAATTGACGGAGGTTTTGCAAAACCTTATCAGAAAACTACCGGCATCGCCGGATATTCTCTTGTACAGAATTCCTACGGGTTCATTCTTACAGCCCACGATCCCTTTGAAAGCAGAGAAAAGGCAGTTGAGCAGGAGCTTGATATTCACTCAACTCAAGTGGCAAAGCAGGATATTTCAGAAAGAATGCTGAATAAAGATACAGATGACGGAAGGAAAAGACAGGAGACAATAGATACTCTTAAGATGCTGGTTGAAGCATACAAAGAGGGATTAATAGAGGAAAGGGAATAAGAAAAGCATAGTTTTATGCAATAAATCTTGAATATGGAAGAGAAAAATAAAAAGACCTTTGTTGGAGGTGCTGCGCTTCTCGGAGTAGCAGGCCTCCTTTCAAAAGTACTTGGGGCATGTTTCAGAATACCCCTTGCAAATATCATAGGAGATGACGGAATGGGGTATTACCAGACGGCATATCCCATATATATCGCACTTCTTACGATTTCTACAACGGGCATTCCTACGGCCATTTCCAGAATGGTTGCAGAGAGAAGGGCCCAAGGCAAGTATAGAGAGAGTTTCCGCATTTACAGGCATTCTCTCTTTCTTATGGCGTGCATAGGTATATTTACAGGCCTTGTCATGTTCATATTTGCACCTCAGATCTGCAAATACATTTCAGAGCCAAATGCAATTTGGTGTATGTATTCTTTAGCACCTGCACTTGTTGTATGCCCGGTAATTTCCTCCATAAGAGGATATTTCCAGGGGCAGCGCAATATGGTTCCTACAGCCGTATCTCAGGTTGTTGAGCAGATCTTCAGAGTAACGACCGGATTCATTCTTGCGATGCTCTTTTTAAACAGAGGGCTTGAGTATGCTGCGGCCGGCGCTACAAGCGGAGCATCCATAGGAGGAGGTCTTGCCCTCCTTTATACCGCTATAGCTTTTTGGAGGAAGAAACCTTCCTTAATGGCTGAATTTGAGCCTGAAACAAATGAGCCAAAGCTTAAGAGCGGAAGCATATTTAAAGAACTTCTTTCAATAGCAGTTCCCATCACCCTCGGCGCATTGATCATGCCGATTATAAATACCATGGATACTGTGGTTGTAAAGACCCGACTTCTTTCCATAGGATACGACCAGGTTACTGCAAGATCCCTCTTCGGACAGCTCTCTGGTATGGCATCTCCCATAATCAACATGCCGGATGCTGTTACAGCTGCTGTTTGCATGAGCCTTGTTCCTGTAATAGCAGATGCAAAACTAAGGGGAGATCACGGCTTTGTCAGAGAGAATACTCAGCTTTCCGTAAGATATGCAAGCCTTGTTGGAATGCCATGTGCGGTAGGCATTTTTGCCCTGGCTCAGCCCATTATGCTACTTCTTTATCCTCTTCAAAGGGATGCAGCTATAAATGCTGCAAGCTGCCTTGCAGCTTATGCACCGGGAATTGCGCTTCTCGCAATCCACCAGGCATTGTCAGGTGTTCTTCAGGGTATCGGAAAACAAAGTATACCTGTAAGGAATCTGTTCATAGGAGCAATAGTTAAGCTCGTTGCCACATACATTCTTTGCGGCATACCCTCAATCAATGTTACAGGCGCAGCTTACGGTACGGTCATCACTTACTCGATTTCCGCTCTGCTTAATTACCTCTCTGCAAAGAAGTATACAGGGGTAAAACTTGACTTCATGCTTTGCATTTTTAAACCTTTGTTTTGCTCCGTTGTAACCGGTGCCTGCGCATGGGGAACATACAAATTATGCTTTGGTTCGCTGGGAAATGCTGTATCTACACTTCTTGCAATCGTTATTGCAGTTATAGTCTATGTGGTACTTGTTTTCCTTACAAAAACCATAAGTGTAGAAGAGCTAAAGGGCGTGAAAAAGCTTGAAAAATTAACTAATCTACTTGACAAGGTAGTACCCAAGGGTAAAATGTAATTAGATATGTTTAGTAGCTCTTAGGAGCTTAAATCTAAGGAGGATATAAATGAATAAGACAGAATTAGTTGCAGCAGTTGCAGCTCAGACAGGCCTTACAAAGAAAGATACAGAGGCTACAATCAACGCATTTACAGAAGTTGTTGAAAAAGAGCTTAAGAAGAAGGACGGAAAGGTTCAGCTCATCGGATTTGGAACATTTGAAGTAAAATCCCGCAAGGCACGTCAGGGAAGAAATCCTCAGAAGCCGGGCGAAGTTGTAAAGATTCCTGCATCCAAGGCACCTGTATTCAAGGCTGGAAAAGCATTCAAAGAAGCTGTTAACAAGAAAAAGTAAAGATTATTCAATTTAATAGAAAAGGGAGCGGTTTAAACGCTCCCTTTTCGTATGCATAAAATATGTGCTTTATTCAGTATAACCGTTTTGCCTTGATTTCTCGTACCATTCTTTTGCTACGTCAGTGTTAATGCTTGTCCCGATTCCATGTTCATGGCAGTAACCCATATTGTACATGGCCATTGGGAATCCCTTATCCGCTGAGAGAGCAAAAAGTCCGTAAGCTCTGTGTTCATCTTTTTCGCAGCCTATGCCTTCTCTTAAGCAGTAACCAAGAAGGCATTCTCCCTCAGCATTGCCAAGGGCTGCAGCCTTTTCATACCAAGATACGGCTGTTTCTGAGTTTTGGTCAAAGATTTCTCCGTAGTAATAGCAATTGCCAAGTTTAAGGCAAATGCTTGCATCTCCCATACTTCCTGCTGTCTTGATTGCTATTTCGTCAAGATCCGGCATGGAGGAGTCTGTCTTTGAAAGAAACTCAAGAACTGTTTGAAGCTCTTTGACTGCAGCTTCAAGACCTTCTTTATCTTCTGCAGTAAATCTCGAAAATACAGGACTGTCAATGTCCAGAACACCAAAGAGCATATTATTTACATGGATAGGTATGACGATTTCTGAATTTGATGCTCCGTCGCAGGCTATGTGTCCGTCAAAGCTATGTACATCATCAACTACGATAGTTCTGTTTTCCTTTGCGGCTGTTCCGCATACACCGTTTCCAAAGTCAATGGCAGTACATGCGACTTTTCCCTGAAAAGGTCCCAAGATAAGTCTTTCGCCATTGTTTAGATAAAAACCGGCCCAGTTGAGATTGTCCAGCTTTTCGTAAATGAGCGCAGAAGCATTTGAAAGAATGCTTATATAACTTTTGACATCTTCCGATATGAGCCTAAGTTCCTTTGATAATTCGCTGTAATCAGTCATAGTTTCCCTCCCGGAATTGTTTATGAATGCTATATTGAATACTTTTCAGAATATTCTTTTAAGTATCTGTCGAAACGTTCTGTATGGCTTTTTTCAAGCTCGTTAAGGTATGCATGAGCATACTTTTCACTGGTTCTGTTTTCTATGATCGCTACTCCTATGTTAGAGCAGTGATCAGAAATTCTTTCAAGGTCTGTGAGAAGATCGTTGAATACGAAGCCGTGCTCGAGAGTGCATTTTCCTTCACTGAGTCTTTGAATATGATGAGATTTCAAAGTGTCGCAGAGGTCGTCGATTCTCATTTCTAAAGGCTCGATCCTATATGCATTATGAAGGTCATCCTCCATAAATGCCCTTGTGCTTAAGTTGACGATTTCCATAACTGCTGCAAGAAGAATGCCGATTTCCTTATCGCCCTCTTCAGAAAAGTTGATCTTTTTGTCAGAAATTTCCCTGGCGCTTTGAGCAATATTGAGAGCATGGTCTCCCATTCTTTCAAGGTCAGTAATCGAGTGAAGATATTCTGCGACGGCTTTGTTTTCGGCGTCGTTTAGCTCGGCTGCCGCAATTCTAACCAGATAATT